>JAFMJK010000140.1 GCA_017853515.1 Chthoniobacterales bacterium
CGGCAGTCAGCAGACCCGCCGCGAGCCAGATCAGCCAAGACACTTCCATGAAAAGGGCCATTCTAGCCGGCCGCGGCGGACGCGCCAGCACGATGCGCGGGCCCGGTTTTTTGACTGGTTCTGTAGCGGAGGTCTATGACAGCCAGAGCTTTTTCGGCAACGACCGGCGGTCATAGACCGACCGCCGCTACAAAACATCATATGGGCGCGGCTATTACTGCCTGCTGCGCGGTTCGACAACCGTGCGCTTGGGCGGCTTGCCCCAGAGGAGGAGTGAGGGCGTGTCGCGCAGGCTTTCGCTGAGCTGGCGGAAGTTGTCCGCCGTGGCTTTGAAATCGCTCACGATGCTGCCCATTGCCCTGCGGTCGAGGAGCGGGTTGCGCTCGAGCCGGTCGACCAATGCCTGCATCTCCTCCGCCGCGCCGGTGACCGTCTGCATCATCTTCTGACCCTCGGTGCTCAATTCCTCCACCGGCAATTCCCCGACCTTGGTCCGCATCTCGTCGATGAGCTTCTGCAAATTGGCGCTCGCCTCGGCAAGATTCATCTCGTCGAGGTTGGTTTGCAGCTTGTTCAGCGCGACGTTGAAATTCTGCATGACAGTGTTGAGTTCCTTGAGCGTGTCGCCGACGTCGAGCGAACCGAAGCTGTCCATGATGCGGTTCACCGAGTCGAGCATGCTGGTCAGGGTGCCCGGCGAGGAAGGAATGTAATGCCTGCGCGGAGTCCACCAGATGTGCAGGGGCGGCGTGCGTTCCGGCTGCGGCACATAGTTGAGTTCGGCGAAATTCAACCCGGTGATTCCCTGAGGCTGGAGCATGACGCGCAAGCCCTGCTGCACCGCTTCGTCGATGATCGGCTCGAGATCCGCGGTGAACATGCCGCTGAAGAGTTTCCGATCCACCTCCATCTCGAGGAACACGTAGTCGTTGCGCCCGGTCCGGTCCGGCTCGGGCCCGTATTCGTTGAAGACGAAATCGATGCGCGAGATGCGGCCGATCTGCACGCCGCGGAATTTGACCGGCGAACCGATATCGACCCCCTGCACGGTGCCGTCCACGTAGGTCTCGAGGAAAACTTTCGGCCGCATCATGCGGTCGGCTCCGAGGTAAACGAGCGCGGCCGCAAGCAAGAGGAATGCCGCAATGACGAACATCCCGATTTTGAAGTAGTTGGGCTGGCCGGTCATGGCATCACGCGGCGGCGCGCTCCTTTCCGTGATGGAAGAAAGCCCGCACGTAGTCGTTGGTCGGCCGGTCGCGCAATTCCCTCGGATCACCCTCCGCGACGATGCCCCCGCCGTCCAGCATGATCACGCGGTCGGCGATGGCGAAGATGCTGGAAAGTTCGTGACTGGCGATGACGAAGGTGATGCCGAGGTTCCGCGAGAGCGAGCGGATGAGTTCGTCGAGCTCCGCGGAGGTGACGGGGTCGAGACCGGACGAAGGTTCGTCGAGGAAAAGCAAAGCGGGGTCGAGCGCCATGGCGCGCGCCACCGCCGCGCGTTTCTGCATGCCGCCGCTGATTTCGGACGGAAGATAGCCCGCGAATCCGTCGAGCCCGACTTGCTGCAGCTTCAGGCGCGCGAGCAGGGCGCGGGCCGCGGCGGGCAGGCGCGTCCATTCCTCGAGCGGCAGGGCGACGTTGCCTTCGAGGCTCATGGATCCGAAGAGCGCGCCGCCCTGGTACATCACGCCGAACTTTCGCAGGATCTTTTCCCGTGCGGCGCCGCGCGCGCCGACGATGTCGTCGCCTCCGATGAAAACCTCGCCCGACATCGCGGGGTAGAGCCCGATCATATTTTTCAGCAGCGTGCTTTTCCCGGATCCGGATCCGCCGAGGATCATGAAGATCTCCCCGCGGCGAACGCGGAAGTTGATGTCGTGCAACACCGCCTGCCCCGCATAACCCGCGGTCAGCCCCCGCACTTCGACAATGTGGTCGGCGTCCATCTCAGAAATCTATGTTGTAGTAAACCACGGCAAAAATCGCATCGAGCACGACGATGAGGAAGATGCTCGTGACCACCGAGCGCGTGGTCGAGTCCCCGACCGCGGCCGGACCGGCGCCGGTGCGCAATCCGCGCAGGCAACCCACCCCGGCGACCACGGCGCCGAAGAAAAACGATTTGATCAGCCCCGCGGCGATGTCCTGCAGTTCGAGGGCACCCGAGAGCTGGTTCATCAGCGTGGCGAGCGGAAAGTCGATCAGCATCAGGACAACGAGGCCCCCGGCGATCCCCGCGGCCATGGAGTAAACCGTGAGCAACGGTGTCACCGCGATACCGGCCAGCACTCTCGGGACGGCGAGAAACCGGACCGGGCTCAATCCCATCGTGGTGAGCGCGGCCACCTCCTCGTTCACTTTCATCGTCCCGATTTCTGCGGCGAAGGCCGAGCCGGTTCGCCCGGCAAGGACGATGGCTGTCATAATCGGACCGAGTTCGCGCGTTATGGCCAAGGCGACGAGGTTGACCACGAAAATGTCCACGCCGAATTGCCGCATGGGCATGGCGGCCTGGAAGGCGATGATGACTCCCGTGAGAAAGCTGACCAGACCCACGATGGGCAAAGCATTGCTGCCCGCTTTCTCCACGATCCTCCACCACTCGCGAAGCCGCAGAGTGCGCGGATGGCGCGCGAGAGAAACGAGACCCGCGCCGACCTCGCCGACAAACTCCGCCTCGGCCCGCCAGTCACCGGCCCGCTCGCTCGTGATATAGCCGACGTCGGCGACCCAGCCGCCGTGTCCGCGCTCCGGCTCGGGTGCAGCGCGCAGCTTCTCGCGTTCGAGGCCGTCGTAAAGTTCGCGGAAACGCGCCGCAAGTCCCTCCACCCGCACGCGCGCACCATGGCGGCCGGCCGCTTCCTCCAGCGCGACAAGGAGTGCGAATCCCGCGCCGCCGCAATAGTCCACACCCGCACAATCCACCCGGACATCGCGCGCCGCGGAGACGGCACCCAGCGCTTCATCCCAACACGCGGCCACCGTCGCATCGTCGAGCCGGCCGGCCAAATGCAATACGGTCTCTTTTTCGCCGCTCTCCACCCGCAGGACGGGTTGCGCTGCGCGATCCGCCGTCATCAGTGCCAATTTCGCACCGCGCCGGAGGCAGCGCGAGCAGTTTCACGGCGCACGAGGCGCCGGCGGCCGGGCGGAAAGGGCGAGAAACGCGCCACAAAGCAGCATGGCGCCCGCCACCATCTGCTCCACGCGGAAGGTTTCCCCGAAGATGAAAGACGAAAGAACCATCGTGCCGAGCGGACAAAGGAGGAGACCCGACTGCGACGGGGCGGCGCCGAGATCGCGAATGGCAACGTAAAAGAGCCAGTGCCCCACGCCGATGGAGAGAACACCCGAGAAGATGAGCACGAAATTCGTCCACGCATCCGCGCGCAGCACCGCGCCGAGATCACCCCAGGCCACGGTCGGCGGGACGAGTATGGCCACGGTGAAAAGTCCTATCGTCCAAGACCCGAGCATCGGCCCGCCACGCGCGGTGAATTTTTTGACCAGAATGCCGTAAACGCCCCACGAAACCGCGGCAGCAAAGGCGAGCACAATGCCGCGCGTGGACAAGGACGCTCCCGCCGGGTCCGGCGACCAGACCAGACCGGCCACACCGAGCAGGCCGAGCAGTGTCCCCGCCTGGAACTTGATGCTCCTCGCAATCCAGCGCTCGTCGGCAAAAAAGACAACGGCGAGCACGGCGGTGATGATGACGGACGACCGGCCGAACAGCGCGTAGATCCCCGGCCAGAGAAGGACCACGGCCATGGTCTGCAGCACCTGGTGCGATGCATTCGGGATGGCCGCCAGAATGCATCCGAACACCTCATTGCGGTCGAAAACGCCCGAGCGGCGCGCGTAGGACCACGCGACAAAAGGCGTCATGGCGAGCAGGCCGAACGAGTAACGGTAAAAGTTCTGCGTCCACGGATCGAACGTCTTGGCCAGCCAGAATTGGAAAATGGCCGGCATCGACCAGATGGCCACGGCGGCGGCGAGAGCGAACCGCCCCCGCCAAACCCCGGAATTATTCACGCGCCCGCGCCGCGCGGCGGACGCCCCTCGTCCACCTCGAGCAGATCGAACATGGTCTGCACATCGGTGCGCCCCGCCATGCCGAGTCCCTCGAGACGCGACTTCAGGCGCTCCGAATATTCGTCGTTCCAACCGCGCTTGCGCATGTATTCATTCCACACGTGGATCTCTTGCGCGCCGGGTTTGCGTCCATGGTCGCAGCACCAGGCCAACACCGCGGCATCGTCGAGGCCGGATTCGACCTGCGCGACCACATCGGCGTAATCGACATGGAGAAAATCGCAGAAGTTTTTGTCGAAACCTTTGCCCATGTTCGCGTGGTATTCTTCGGAAAGCTCGCCGCGCTGCTTCATGCGGATTTTGTCGAGCATGCGCGGCAGATAAAGGATATCGCCCTCGCGATCGTAGGGGCTGCGGGGCCTCCGGTTGCTCATGGCGCCATGATGGCGGGAGGGCACGACAAAGTCCATCGCCAGACGCCGCATGAGGACGCATGATGTTCGCTCCATGAGGAAGGGCGAAGAGATCGAACTCGAGATCACCGACGTGGCCTACGGCGGCGACGGCATCGCGCGGCACGAGGGGCGCGTGGTCTTTGTTCCGTTCGCCATTTCGGGCGAGAAGGTCGCCGCGCGCGTGACCGAGGTGCACCGCAGCTACGCCCGCGCGGAAATCAAGAATGTCACCGTCCCCTCGCCCGACCGCGTCGTGCCGCCTTGTCCTTTGTTCACGCGCTGCGGCGGATGCGCTTATCAGCACATCGCGTATCCGCGGCAACTGGAGATCAAAAAGCGGCAGGTTGCCGAAGCCTTTAGGCGCATCGGGAAAATTTCCGACCCGCCGGTCGAGGCCGCACGTCCATCGCCGAAAGATTACCATTACCGCAACCGCATCACCGTGCATGTGCAGCCGCCGGAGATCGGATTCCGCGGGACCGATCCGCGCAGGTTGGTCGAGGTGAAGGAGTGCCTGCTGGCCGAGGAGCGCGTGAACGCGGCACTGGCCGCCCTGCGCGCCAAAAAACGGTTGCGGCCCGGTCCGGCGACTTTGCGATCCGAGGCAGAACACACCGGATTCCGCCAGGTGAACGACGGAGCCGCGCAGGTCCTGGCCGGCGCGGTAACGGAACTGGCCGGCCGCGGCGAAATTCTCGTCGACGCCTATTGCGGAGCCGGATTTTTCGCCAAGCACCTACTCGGAAATTTCTCCCGCGTGATCGGCATCGACTGGGACGAGCGCTCGACGAACCACGCGCGGACCAACGCCGGCGCGAATGAAGTCTACTTCACCGGCGACACGGCCGCACTTTTGCCTGCGATTCTTGCCGAGCACCGACCACAGGTGGTCCTGCTCGACCCGCCCGCGCAGGGTATCGCGCCGGAAGTGATCGCCACCCTCGTCTCATCTTCAGTGCCGCGCATTGTCTACGTGTCCTGCGATCCGGCCACGCTGGCCCGCGACATCGGCAAACTCGCCGCGCACTACGAACTCAAGCGCGCCGTCCCCGTCGACATGTTCCCGCAGACCGCGTCGATCGAGACCGCGGCGCTGCTCGAACAGAAATCCTGAACAGAAGTTAACGAAGGATCCGGTTCAGGCGTCGCGTCCCGCAGGCACCGGCGGAATCGCGAGGGCGTAACAAGCCGGAGCTTCGGGTAGAGTCTCCGGAAATCATCGGCGTTGCGCGTTAGCAACCCCGTTCGTTTACTTCATTTCCTTATGTTGATCAGCCCGGGATGTTTTTCAACATCTCGGCGTTGGTCGGGTATTTGCGGATGAAGTGGAGCAGGCGCTCGATCGCTTCGATCGGCTTGTGACCGGCGAGGCCGCGGCGGATGACGTTGATTTTGTGCAGCTGTTCTTCGGGCAGAAGCAGTTCCTCGCGGCGGGTGCCGGAGAGGAAGATGTCGACCGCGGGGTAGATGCGCTGGTCGCTGACCTTGCGGTCGAGAACGAGCTCCATGTTTCCCGTGCCTTTGAATTCTTGAAAGATGAGTTCGTCCATGCGGCTGCCGGTATCGATGAGCGCGGTGGCCATGATGGTGAGCGAACCGGCTTCCTCGGTGTTGCGGG
>JAFMJK010000141.1 GCA_017853515.1 Chthoniobacterales bacterium
GTTCTCTTCGGAGCCAAACGCCTTCCCGAGCTGGCCAAGGGCCTCGGACAGAGTCTCAACGAGTTCAAAAAGGCCCGCGATGAGTTCGACCGCGAAGTGAAGAAGACGGCCGTCTCGCTCGAGGCGAAAGAGGCCCCGGACAAGGAACCGCACAAGCCGGCCTGATTCCGCGTGTCCGGACGGCACGCCAGCGCGGTCCTCGTTGCCGCAACCGTGTTTGCCGCAAGCGGCTTGGGCTCATCCGCGTCCGCCAAAACCGCCGACGTCACCTTTGTGGCGTGGAATGTGCGCAACTACATGATGTCGCCGGTCAAGGACCGCGACGGTCGCGTGACGACGCCAGCCAAACCGCCCGAGTCTGCGCAGGCCGTGGCGACAACCTTGGCCGGCTTGAAGCCCGATGTCATCGGGCTGAGCGAGATCGGCACGAGCAAGGACCTCGAGGACTTGCAACGCAGATTGAAGGAACTGGGTGTCAATCTTCCGCACCGCACCTGGGTCGAAGGCGCCGACCGCGACCGCCATCTCGCCCTGCTGAGCAGGTATCCTCTCCGCACCGCGCATGACACCAAGTCCGGCTTTGTCCTCGGCGGACTCCCCCAGCGCGTGCAGCGGGGCTTCCTCGATGCCACGCTGGCCATTTGTCCCGGATTCGATTTGCGCATCCTTGGCGCGCATTTCAAATCCCGCCGCATTGTTCCGGAATTCGACCAAGCAGAGTTCCGCCGCAACGAATCCCTGCTGCTGCGCGCGAAAATCGACGGCATCCTCCGCGAACGGCCGGAAACCCTGCTGTTGGTTTTCGGGGATCTGAACGACAATAAAAATTCACCCGCCGTGGCCGGCGTGGCCGGCCGCCGCGGCGAGGCGACATCCCTCGAGATTCTTGAGCTGGCGGACAAAGTCGGAGACCAATGGACTTACCACTGGTCGGAAAGTGACGAATACAGCAGGGTGGATTACGTCATGGCGAGCAAAGCCCTCGTTCCCTCCGTGCGGAAAAAGACATCGCTGGTCCATCGCGCGGCCCGATGGGACGAGGCGAGCGATCACCGTCCGCTCGTCGTGAAAATCGGCCTCCCCCCGGCTGGCCAACGCCCGTGAAAGCACTCGTCTGCTTTTTCATCCTCACCGCCGCATTTCCCGCTTTCGCGGAAAACGCGGACGAAGCCTGGGCGACCATCGAGATACTGCGCAAGGGGCCCGGCGTTCCGCCCGCGGATGCCGGGGAGCAAGTTGTCCGCGAAGCGCGGGCCCATCTCGCCAAGCAGGAGCGGGCGCTCAAGGAATTCCTCGCTGCTTACCCGGCCGACCCGCGCCGACACGAGGCAACCATCGAGCTGGCCGGAGTCACCGCCGACATCGGCGTCTCGCTCTCGGACCGCAACCGCATCGAAGCGGCCATACGCAGCCTTGCCGCGGTGGAACGCGACAAATCCGCCCCCTCCAAGGCGCGTGCCGATGCCGCTTTCCAACGGATCACCACAACGATGCAAACGGTGAACATGGCCGCGGCGGCCCGGCCCGGGGAGACAGGCAACGCGCGGAACCTCATTCATGACTCGGCGGGCAATTTCGCCTCCCGTTATCCCGAAGACCGCCGCGCTGCGCGGTTGCTCGCCGTGGCGGCCACGCTTTTCGACGACATGCCGGAGCGTAAACGGAAAATTCTCGAACAGGCTTCGGTCATCGCGCGGGACGAGCCGACACGGCAGCGCATCGCCGACGATCTGAAGCGTCTCGATCTGCTCGGAAAGGTCGGCGAAATTTCGTTCGACACCATCCAAGGCGGCAACTTCTCGCTCGCGGAGCAGAGAGGAAAGGTTGTCGTGCTCGTGTTCTGGGCCGGATGGTCACCGCCTTCCGTGGCGAGTCTGGCGGAGTTGGCCAAAGACGCGGAACATTGGCCGGGAGATCGCGTCTCCCTTGCCACGATCAGCCTCGACGAGAAAAAGGGGAATTGCACCGAAACCCTGCGCGCTCTCGGTGTCACCACGTGGCCCACGGCATGTTCGGGCAAAGTCTGGCAGGATCCGGTGGCGCGCACGCTGGCCATCAACGCACTTCCCACCATTTTCATTTACGATACGGAAGGAAAGCTGCGCTCGCTCAATGCCCGCGAGAATTGCGGCGCCATGGTGCGCAAGCTGGTCGCGGCGAAGTCCGCTACGCGCTGATCTCCCAGAATTTACGCGCGGCCAAAGGCCAACTGCGGTCTTCCACGCGCTTCCGGGCCGCGGCGCCCATCGAACGGCGAGCATTTTCGCCGGCACAAAGCTTGCGCACCGCGCCACAGAGCGCTTCGAGATCGCCGCCTCGCGTGACGAATCCGTCTTCGCCATCGGCAACCAACTCGCGCGGTCCGCCTTGGTCGGAAACCACGCAGGGCAAACCCGCGGCCTGTGCCTCGAGGATGACATTGCCGAAGGTGTCCGTCGTGCTTGGAAAAACAAAGATGTCGGCCGAGGCGTAAGCACGTGCCAGCTCCTCGCCGCTGAGGTAGCCGGTGAAAATTCCCTCGGGAAAAGATTTTTCAAATTCCTCGGAATACGGGCCGTGCCCGATGACCAGGCCGCGGACCGGGAGTCCGTCGGCTTTCAGTTTTCGAACCGCCGCAGCAAACAGATCGAGTTTCTTTTCCTTGGAGACCCGCCCGGCGTAGAGCAGTCCTATCTCGCCGTCTTCGAGCCCGCGCTTTTTCCAGAAGTTTCCGTCGCGGCGCGAAGGGTGGAACAGCTCGGTGTCCAAACCGCGCGGCAGGATGTGGATGCGGTCGCCCGGGATGCCGCGCGCTTCGAGCGCTTTGCGGTAATCGCCGGAATTCACATAAACGATGTCCATCTGCTCGTAGAACCACTTCATGAAATTCCACGTGAGGGTTTCCATCCACGAGTCGTCCGTGAGGATGCGGACATATTGCGGGAAATCAGTGTGGTAGATGCTGCTCGTCTTGAGCCCGAGCACCTTGGCGGCGAGCAGCGCGCACAGGCCGACCGGGCCCGGCGTGCTGATGATCACCTCGGTGAATCCTTCCTGCTGCACGTAGTCGATAATCTCGAGAACCGGCGGGAAGCTGAGTTTTTGCAACTCGTATTCGGGCAGTTCGAATTCGCCGACCGGTTGGAAATTTTTGATCGGGATATCGCTCGGTGCCACCTCGCCGCGCGACGTCGCCACCGTGAGATCGAATCCCTCGGCGCGCGCCGCCGCGGTCATTTTGCGGATGGTGGTCGACACACCGTTGACGTCCTCGAGCGTGTCGGTGAACCAGATGCGCTTGTTGTTGCGCAGGCGGTCGGGGACGTCGCCGCAGGTGCTTTGGCAGAGAGGACGCAGCTCGGAGCGGCCCGGCGAGCGGAAGGCGTAGAAATACGGCGCGAGCCCGAGGGCGAGCGGAACGAGCGAGCTGACAAATTGCAGGCTTTCGATGAGGCGTCCGGCCTGCAATTGGGCGATGAATTGCGAAAAGAAACGGAAAGCCAGCTGGTTGACGAGCAAGTTGGCGGTGAGAAACGCGCGTCGCTCCGGTTCGGATACTCCCCCGGTCGCCTTCTCGATGGCCGAGCGCATGCCGGGTTTGCCCACGGCGTCGGCCAGTTCCTTCCACAAGGAGGCATTGCCCGGGAGCGCGACTTCCCAAATTTTTCCCGTGGCGATGCCTTGCGCGAGGAAGCCGAGCTTTTCCGTCAGGGTGAACCGCGTGGGATCCTTGCCCTCCATGAAACGTCCGGCCATTTTCTCGAGCAGCGCGGCCGCGGGCTTCTGCGATCCCCGGGCCAAACGCTGGCCGGCGAATTCGAAGATGACGCTGTAAAGACTGTGGGCCATGACCAGCGGTCCGCCGCCCTGCCCGCACGCACGGCATTTTCCTTCGCGCAGAGCGGCAAGAAATTGCTGCGGCGTCTTCCCCTCCGCCTCGGTCCACGCACGACCCTGGTAAATTCCGCCTTTGTCGTCCGAACCGCCGGTGAAAGATTTTTTCCAAGGCTCATCCCAAAGCGGATCGAGCTTCCGCGCCGAAGCAAAGCGATCGATGTCGGACGGGGTGAGGCGGGACAGCGCAAACTCTGCCGTCTGACCGAGCAGAGGATCGCGCAATCCGTTGATTGTTTCGAAATTGCGGAAAAGCAAAACAAGCCGCTCCCAATGGTCGACCGAGAGGCGTTCGTCGACCGGCCAGAACGGATGCGCCACGGCGTGCGCGATATCCTGCTCTTTGAGGTAGCGCGACAGTTCGTAGATATCGCGCCGGAGCCGTTGGATCTCCGCGTGCTGCGCTTCGGAGATCCCCCAGGCGAGGATATGGACCTTCACGTCGTCCTCGGGAAAGAATGCGGTGATTTCCTCGCTGAGGAACGTTCCGGGTTCGCCGGCGATCTCCAGACATCCGTCGATTGTGTCGTGGTCGGTGAACGTGACGAAATCGAAGCCCCTTTCGCGCAGCGCGCGGTAGAGTTGCCTCGGCTCCGAGCAACTCGCCGGGAAATCCACTTTGCGCAGCAACCAATCCGTGGCGCGCGAACTGTGACGCGTGTGGAGATGAAGATCTGCGCGGGCCATGCGCGGAGGAGAGTAAACGGACTTTTCCCTTATTTCACGGACGGATTCACCGGCGGGCTTCCGATCCGCCAGACCCACAACACGACCAAAAGGAGCGCACCGAGACCGGCGAAGAGCCCGATCCGCTCGGGATAGCCCGGAAAAGGAACGAACGTCCCGTAGAGGGCCAGTCCCGGGACAACCGTGGCCGCCGGAAACACGATCCAACGCCAGACCGGTTGGCGGTCCGCACCGCGCCACATCAGCCGCAAGGCACCGAAAGCCAGCGCGGTGTAAACGAGGACAAGAAGCAGACCCTGCGCCGTCGCGGTGACGAACAACGTCTGAAAGCGATCGGCGGCCGGCACAAAAAGCCCGGCGGAAATGACGACCAACGCAATGAAGAGGACAAACGCAGCCGCATGGTGCGGCGCGCCGCGGCTGTTCGTTGCCGCCAGCCAAGACGGCAGCCGTCCATCGCGCGCGAGCGCATAGATCCCGCGCAGCGCGGCCACAGTGCACCCGATGCAGGTCGCGGTGAAATCGACGAGCACGGCCAGACGGATCCACAATCCGGCCCACGAACCGAGAAGCCGATCGCCCATCACGGCAAAACCGTCGATCGCATCGCCCCAAGATGACGCCACGCGATCGGGCCCGTAGAAGACGGTTCCCGCATACGAGCAAAAAACAAGAAGCAGCGCCGCGGCCGCCACCGTGCCGACAAAGGCCCGCGGAATGGCGCGACGCGGATTGTCCGACTCCTCGGCCAAGGCCCCCGCCGTTTCGAATCCCCCGAAGAGAAGAATGCAGAAAAGCAGCGCGCCAAAGAGATCTCCACCGTGCGGGTTGTGCCAGGAAAACACCGACCAAGTGTTGGCCGGCCCCGCATGGATGATGGCCGCCGCAGCGGTGAGCAAAAACGGGATGACCGAAATGCCGACGATGAAAAGTTGGACCCGCGTGGCCACCGAAGCACCGCGGACGTTGATCCACCACGCCGCCCCGCAAACGAGCAGGGCGCCGGCCCACCACGGAAAATCGAAGCCGAAATAAAACTGCGCGAACCGCGAGGCCAGATCACCCACCGCGATGGTGAACCCGGCCGCTCCCGAAAAAAGCAAAGACGCAAGGTAGATACCGAGCGCAGCGAAGCCGGCCGACGGGCCCCACGCCCGCGCGATGTAGTCTCCGATCGCCCCGGCCCCGCCCGTCTCGGACGCGTAGTAAGCGACGACGAGAGAGAAGGCGACCATGCCGAGCGAGGCGAGCAGCACGGCCAAAGGTCCGATCGCCCCGGCCAGCGAGGCAACGATGCCGAGAAACAGAGCAACGTCGATGAGCGGACCGATGCAAAAGCACTGCCCGACAAGGTGCATCAACCCGAGCCGCGCCGCAGCCAGCTTTCCGGCGGATGAAGGCGCGTTGCTCATGCGCGACGGATAGCAGATTTTGCCGCGCGCGGAAGAAATGAGCGCACTGTCACTGCGTCCACCGCGCGACCGGGGGGTGGATTTATCGGTAGAGCGTTGTTGGTAGGGCCCGCTGGCTCAGCGGGCCGCTG
>JAFMJK010000142.1 GCA_017853515.1 Chthoniobacterales bacterium
TCGTCTTCAGCATCTTCTCGGGGCGCCTCATTTACCTGCAGGTCGGCCGCCACGAGGAATTGGCCAATGAGGCCGCCAAAACCACGGCGAAAAAGAAGGAGATTCACGCCGTGCGCGGACGCATCCTCGATGCGCAGGGCGAGGCATTGGCCGACAATGTGCCCGTCTACAAAGTCGTGGTCGACGGCAGTCTCGCGCCGGAAGACCGCGGCGAATTGGCGGCCATCCTCTCGCGCTACGTCGGTCTGGATCAGGCCAAGGTCTCCGAGCGGATCGCTTCGAAGCGTCCCTACATCGTGGTCAACCCGAGGCTCAAGGCCCCGGCGTCCGCCGTGGAAAATCTGAAACAGGATCTGGCCGCCGCCAAACTGCGCTGCGTGCTCTTCGAACGCGAACCGCTGCGCAGCTATCCCAACGAGAGCATGCTGGCCCATGTTCTCGGCTATCTCGACCATAAAGGACGCGGCATCCAGGGGATCGAGATGATGATGGAACCCTACCTGCGCGGGGAGGATGGTTTTGTTTTCACCGAGCGCGACCGCACCGGGCGTGAAATCGTCGCCTACCGCGGCCTCGAACGCCCCGCGCGCGACGGCATGACCGTGCAACTCACCGTCGACATGGGTTTGCAGGCCATCGTGGAGCGCGAACTCGACGCGGCCTATGAGCGGCTCAATCCGAACATGATGACCGCGGTCTTCGTCCGTCCGCGCACCGGCGAGATCCTCGCCATGGCCACGCGTCCGACCTTCGACCCGAACAGCCACAATTCCGCCGCGGTCGAGACGACGAAGAACCGCGCCATCCTCGAGATGTTCGAGCCGGGTTCGACCTTCAAACTCGTGGTCATCGCCGCGGCGCTCAACGAGCAGGCGGTGCAACCTGCGCAGCAATTTTTCTGCGAGAACGGTCGCTTCGGCTACGCGGGCAAAACCCTGAAAGACGTTCACTCCTACGGTTCACTCAGCGTCCACGACATCCTCGTCAAGTCGTCCAACATCGGTTGCGCCAAAATCGCCATGCACATCGGCGCCGAGACCTTCCACGAATACATCCGTCGCTTCGGCTTCGGCGAGCGCACGGGCCTCGGTCTGCCCGGGGAAATCGGCGGCACGGTTCATCCCGTGCACAAATGGTCGGGCCTGAGCATCACCCGCGTTCCCATGGGACACGAGGTGGCGGTCACGCCGCTGCAGAGCGCGATGAGCATGGCGGTGATCGCCAACGGCGGTGACATGATGCTTCCACAAATTGTCCGTTCGGTGCGCGACTCGAACGGCAAGGAGGTTCTTTCGTTCAAGCCGACCGTGGTGCGCCGCGTCGTCGAGCAAGAGACCGCGGCCGAAGTTGCCTCCGCATTGCAGGAAGTGGTCAGCGAAAAAGGAACCGCCCCGCTTGCTGCCATCCGCGGTTACGAAGTCTGCGGCAAGACGGGCACCGCACAGCGCGTCGACCCGAAAGGCGGCTACACGCCCGGGCAATACGTTGTTTCGTTCTCCGGCTACTTCCCGGCGGGCGATCCCGAAGTGGCGGGCATCGTGCTCGTCGACAACGCGCGCACTCCGGGTGCCACGCAATACGGCGGAACCATCGCCGGTCCCATCTTCGCGAACATCGGGCGCGGCATGGCCCAGTATCTCGGGCTCGTCCCGGAAACCGAAGAGTCCGACGGAACAACCATCGCCTTTGTGCCCCCGGGCGACAAAGAGAACGAGGATTTCAACTGACCATGCATCTGGGCAAGATTCTCGCCGGCTTGGGTCCCGAAACGTTGGAGGTCGCGGGCTCGCCCGACCGCGAGATCGAAGCGCTGGTCCATGACTCGCGCCTCGTCTCGCCCGGGTGCCTCTTCGCCTCGCTGCCCAGCGCGACCCCCGGGCGCGCCGGCGCGGAGGATACGCGCCACATTCTTGAGGCCGTGGACAAAGGGGCCGTGGCCGTCATCACCGCGGCGGAAATCGATGCTCCCCGCGCCACGATCATAAGGGTCAAAAATCCGCGCGTGGCCCTTTCCGCGGCGGCCGCGGTTTTCTACGGGCATCCCTCGCTGCAGTTGCAGACTGCCGGGGTCACCGGCACCAACGGGAAAACCACCACCACTTTTTTGCTCAAGCATCTGCTCGATGTCGCCGAACGCCCGTGCGGCCTCATCGGAACCGTCCGTTATGTCGTCGGCCCGCGCGAACTGCCCGCGGCGCGGACCACGCCGGAGTCGGACGACGTCCAGCGCCTGCTGCGCGAGATGCGAGACGTGAATTGCCGCGCCGCCGTGATGGAAGCCTCGAGCCACGCCCTGCATCAGGGGCGTCTGCGGGATGTCGAGTTCGATGCCGCCATCTTCACCAACCTCACGCAGGACCATCTCGATTACCACGAGACGATGGAGGCCTATTTCGCGGCCAAAGCCCTGCTCTTTACCCAGATGGCGGAGCAAACGCGCAAGAAGGGCACTGCGGTGGTCAATCTCGACGACCGCTACGGGCGCCGGCTCATCGACGACCACACGCAGCGTGTCACCACCGTGACATACGGCCAGTCGTCCAACGCCATGTTCCGCGCCGTCGATCTGCGCACCGACTTCCACGGCACGCAGTATTCCCTGCACGCCGCGGGCAAGAGCTACCTTGTGCGCCTTCCTCTCTTCGGCCCTTTCAACGTCTACAATTCTCTCGCCGCGCTCGCCGCGATGCACGCGCTCGGGCACGATATCCGCAAATCCGTCGTTGCGCTGAAAGACGCGCCGCAGGTGCCGGGGCGGCTCGAGATGGTGCCCGGACCCAAATCGTTCCGCGTCTTCGTCGATTACGCCCATACGCCGGATGCCCTGCAGAACGTGCTGCAGACCCTGCGATCGCTCGAACCCGCCCGAATCCTGACGGTTTTCGGTTGCGGCGGCGACCGGGACAAAGCCAAACGCGGACCGATGGGACTCGCGGCCGAGGAACTTTCCGACTGGTGCATCGTCACCTCCGACAATCCGCGCAGCGAGGATCCGGAGGGGATCTGCCGCCAGATCAGCGCGGCGCTGCGCAGCGGGAATCACGAGGTCATCGTCGATCGCCGTGCGGCCATCCGCCGCGCCGTGGCTATGGCCGGCCCGGGCGACATCGTGCTGGTCGCGGGCAAGGGACACGAGAGCTACCAGGAATTTGCGGATCGCAAGATCCCGTTCGACGACGTGGCCGAATCGGCGACCGCCCTGAGGGAGAAAGCGGCGTGACCATGGATCCGACCAGTCTCAAAGAACTGGCCGCAGCCTGCGGCGGGGAACTTCTGCGCGGCGACGGCGCGCTCGAAGTCACGACAATCAACAAGGACACGCGCACGATCAAAGCGGGCGACCTGTATTGGGCCCTGCGCGGGGAAAACCACGACGGTCATGATTTTGTCCGAAAAGCGGCCGAGTCGGGCGCCGCGGCGGCTGTTGTCGAGCATGCTGAGGTCGATGCGTCCGCGGGTTTCCCGCTCGTCGTTGTTCCGGACGCGCTGCGCGCCCTGCAGCAACTTGCCTCGTGGTGGCGCGAGCAACTCACGCTCAAAGTCGTCTGCCTCACCGGCAGCAACGGCAAGACGAGCACGAAGGACTTCGCCGCTTCCGTCGCCTCGACCCGCTTCCGCGTCAACAAAACCGAGGGCAACCTCAACAATCACATCGGCCTTCCGCTCACCATTCTCTCGGCGCGGAAGTCCGACGAGGTCGCCGTCTGGGAAATCGGCATGAACCACGCGGGCGAGATCGAGCCGCTCGCGCGCCTCGCCAAGCCGGATATCGGGATCATCACCAATATCGGTGTGGCCCACATCGAGTTTCTCGGCTCGCGCGAAGCCATCGCGCGGGAGAAGGGGATGCTCGGCGAAGTTCTGGCCGCGGACAAAGTCTTGCTTCTTCCTGCCGCTGACGAATTCGCGCCGTTCCTCGCCTCCCGCACCAAGGCGAACGTCGTCTTTGTCGGTGGCGCGGATGGCTTGCATGCCGGCAACCTTCGCGCGTCCTCGCGCGGGCACGACTTCGATCTCGTGCTGGGCAAAGAATGCACGGCGGCGCACCTTCCCGTTCCCGGCGAGCACATGGTGCGCAATGCGCTCCTCGCCGTGGGCGCCGGTTTGCAGCTGGGACTTTCCCTGCGCGAATGCGCTTCGGGCCTGGCTGCGACCAAACTCTCCGCCCGCCGTCTTGCGTGTCTCGATGTCCGCGGCGTCACCATCCTCGACGACAGCTACAATGCGAATCCCGACTCGATGGAAGCCGCGCTGCACGCCTTGCGCGGCTTGCCGGGCGGCGGACGGCGCTTCGCCGTGCTCGGTCGCATGGGTGAGCTCGGTTCCTACGCGCACGAGGGATACCGCCGCGTCGGACGCGCCGCCGCATCGACCATGGACGTGCTCATCGCGGTGGGCGAGGAGACCTTGCCGCTGGTCGAGGAAGCAGAGGCTGCGGGTCGCATCGAAGTGCACCGCGCCGCCGATGCTGCCGACGCCGCGCGCTTGCTGCGCGAGTTGTCGCGACCCGGCGACGCCGTGGTGTTGAAGGGCAGCCGCTCAGCGCGCATGGAGCGCGTTCTGGAGGAATTCGCCTGATGCTTTACTACCTCCACCTTCTCAGCGGGCAGTCGGACATCCAGTCGGCCCTGCTCAAGGGCTTCAACGTTTTTCAATACATCACGTTCCGCTCGATGGCCGCGGGCGTCACGGCGTTCATTATTTGTCTGCTTTTCGGCAGGACGGTCATCCGCCGCCTCATTTCGCTCAAGCTAGGGCAGCCGATACGCACCGAAGAGGAAGTGAACCGCCTGCACGAATTGCACGGCGCGAAAGCGGGCACGCCGACCATGGGCGGTGTTCTTCTCCTCGGTGCGGTCGTGGTCTCCGTTCTCCTTTGGGCGCGTCCGACCAATCCGCTCGTTTGGCTCTGCCTTTTCACCGTGATCTATCTCGGCGCGCTCGGCTTCGTCGACGACTACCTCAAGGTGACGAAGAAAACCTCCGACGGCATCAGCAGCCGCCTGAAGTTCGCGCTGCAGTGTGTCTTGGCCGGAATCGTCACCGTGTTTTTCGCGTGGGATCCGGTGCTCTCGACTCACGCGTCGCAGCTTTACGTTCCCTTCGCCAAAGAACCGGTCATCCAGAGCATGGGTGTCTTCACCTTCTTCCTCTACCTTTTGGTCATCGTCGGATCGTCCAACGCGGTCAACCTGACCGACGGACTCGACGGCTTGGCTTCGGGATGCACTGCGACGGTCGCCTTCGGTCTCGCCGTGCTCGCCTATGCCGCGGGCAACGTCAACATCGCGTCGTATCTCCAGATCCCGTTCGTCGGCTACTCGGGCGAATTGAGCGTTGTCTCCATGGCGCTGGTCGGCGCATCGCTCGGTTTCCTCTGGTGGAACTGCCACCCGGCCCGCGTCTTCATGGGCGACACCGGATCGCTCGCCATCGGCGGGCTTCTCGGCGTGATCGCGATTTCCTGCAAGCAGGAGCTTCTCCTCGCTTTGATGGGCGGCGTCTTCGTGCTCGAGGCCGGTTCGGTCATCTTGCAGGTCGCAAGCTTCAAAAGCACCGGCAAGCGCATCTTCAAGATGTCGCCGCTGCACCACCACTTCGAACTGAGCGGCTGGAAGGAAAGCACGGTCATCGTGCGCTTCTGGATCCTCTCCATCATTTTCGCCTTTCTCGGACTGGCGACTCTCAAACTGCGGTGATCCTCATGGACTACAAAGGAAGACATGTCGCGGTGCTCGGCCTCGGGCGGAGCGGGGAGGCGGCTGCCGTCCTTCTTCTCGATCACGGGGCCGATGTCACCGTGCTCGATTCCGGCGATCCCGCCCCGCGGCGGGATGCCGCAGTGAAACTTTCCTCGCGTGGCGCGCGCGTCGTTTTGGGGGACGACGCGTTGCGCTGCGCGCAGGATTTTGACTTCGCGGTGCTCAGCCCCGGGATCGATCCCGTGGTGCCGCTCGCGCGGAGGCCGGTCGAGGCCGGCATACCCCT
>JAFMJK010000272.1 GCA_017853515.1 Chthoniobacterales bacterium
GCGTTCGATGAAATCGTGGACGAGCACGATGCGCTGTGGGTGTGCCTCGATAACATCGTGTCCCTTTGGGATTTAGAGGCATCAATGGCAGAGATCGAGAACGCCATGACCCGCGCCAAAGTAATTCTCAACGAAACAAGAACGGAGCAGCCAGAATGAGTTACGAACAAACCAAAGAAACGCGCAACGGCTACACCATGCGCATCCTGACGGATGACGATCCTGATTCCCCTGCGAACTGGGACAACCTTGGGGAGATCGCATACAGCAGTAACCACTACACATTGGGCACTGAGCATGTGTCCCGTGATCGTCTCGATGAAATCGGCGAGAGAATACAAAGCGGCGAATACATCGGCCTGCCGGTGTTCGCCTACGTTCACGGCGCGGCAACGATCAGCACCTCCCCTTTCTCTTGCCCTTGGGACAGCGGACAGTGCGGCTTCGTCTACTGCAAAGCATCAGATGCGGAGGATGAGTGGGCGGGTGACTCTCACTTCCGTGCCAATGCACTGCGTGTCCTGTCTGGTGAGGTCAAGACGTTCGATCAGTATCTGACCGGTGACGTCTACGGCTACACCATCACGGACAAGGATGGTGACGAAGTGGATTCTTGCTGGGGTTACTACGGTATCGAGTATGTCGAGGAAGAGGCCCGCTCTGCCCTGAACTACTGGGCAACCAAGCAAGGTGAGCTGTTCGAAGCCGCTTGACCAGTGTCAACCCCGCAGCCAACAGCTGCAAACGGGACACGTTGTCCCACTTTCCTGTATCACAAACACACTTAGGAGAATCATCATGCCGTTTTCCAATTCCATTCACAACCTTCCAACCATCAGCGGTTACCCACAGGCACAGCGCTACTTCAGCGAAACGCGCAAGCCGCCACGCTCCAAGCGTTGGGAAGAACACCAGCGTCCGCTGCTTAATACATCCGCAACGCACTACCGCATAGAACGCAGCGCCACCACGCTGCAAGGCTCCCCCGAGTTCTACGACTTGATGCTCTACGGCACGTCCATGGTGCGCTACTTCCAACCCGAAGCCGATGGGTCAAGTGAAGTGTGGCTGCGCAACCATAACTCCACGACATCCAGACGGTTTCTGCGGCGTGTGGCTAACTTCAGCGGCCACAGCGTCCGCGAAGCATGGGACACAGCAGACCAGCAAGAAAAGCGACAACCCAAACGTCCTGTGCGGATACCATTATCTACTTACGTATCATCAGCCTTCACGGCCGACAACGGCGTCACGGTGCCTTCCAGTTGGAGCGCTGTCCTTACGTTCAAGGACAACGGGTTGGTCTTGGAGCGGTCAGCCCATCGCCCCGTATACATCAAGCGCACAAGCAAGGACGCCACCGCCACGCGCACCGAGTTCATGGACAAACTGAAGCCCTACATTGACATCCTGCTGCTCTCCATACCCTCGGTGCATGCCGAGACGAAGATCAAGCGCGACGATGGGCGTGCGTTCAAGGGTATTGAATACTACCCGCGCAACAAAGTTGGTGATCTGCTGCAATGGAGCAATGAGCGCTTGGGTGACATGTCCGAGCCCATGTTCAAGGTGCTGCAGGATATATTCGCGGCGGTCTATAAGCATGCGTTCGGGGTGTGGGTGCAGCGCGAGGTGTCATGGCAGGATGCCCACAAGTATTTCCACTGGTCAGGTAGCCCCATCCCCGAGCACATGCCCATGCTCTCCCCGGATGCCGTTCGCAGTTCCTTTGAGCGCTACCTGCGCGACAACATCTGCCCCATCCGGAAAGGCGACATCCCCGTAGACCTCGGGCAGTTCCCCGAGTCTCTCCCCAAAACGTATTATTACTAACGAAGGAGGTGTAAAGTTCTTGACATCTAGTTTCTAGTTAATTATTCTCCCAAACAAACAACACAAAGTGGGACACAAGTCCCACTCTTACAACGAAGGAGTATTACCATGCAGATTCCGACTCTGTCGCATTCGCAAGTCCGTGACCTCATCAAGTCCGTGGGTCACAAGCGCACCGTCATCGTCCTTGGCGAGAACGGCGTTGGCAAGACCAGCATCCAATACGAGCTTCGCCAAGACCCCGCGTTCTTGGGTCACAACGTGCTCGATCCCATCGACTGCACGCAGTTGTCTGACGGTAGCGTGTGGATGCCGGACATCGATCGTGAGGCGGGTGTGTCGCGCGAGCTTCCCAACGAGCGCTTCTGTCTCAGCAAGTCCAACCATCGTGGGCTCGCCGGCAGCCGGCCGTCCATCATCTGCCTTGATGAGTTGTTCAAAGCTCCGCAGTTCATCAAGAACGTGCTCGCACCCGTCATCTTCGAGCGGCGCACCGGCACCCTGCACTACCCCGAGGGCAGCATCATCTGGGGCACCAGCAACCTAGCTGTTGAGGGTCTGGGCGACTCGGTGCTCGCACACCTGCGCACCCGCATGCTCAAGGTCATCATGCGCAAGCCCACCAAGGACGAGTGGAAGAACGAGTTTGCGTATCCGTTCGGGCTGCACCACGCCGTCATCGTGTTCGTTGACCAGAACCCCATCGTGTTCGAGTCGTTCATGGACTACGAGCCGGGCGGCATCAACGCTGGCAAGGACATGAGCAAGTGCAACGTGTATCCGTTCAACCCCCGCATCAAGCAGGACGGATACGTCAGCCCTCGCACATTGCACGCAGCCAGTGACGTGTTGCACACATGTGGCCACCTTGACCACGACACGTTGTTGGCAGCGCTTGCCGGTGCGATAGGTGAGGCGGGTGCCCGCACGTTGATGGCGTTGGTTGCACTTGACCGTGACATCCCGCTGTATGACCGCATCGTTGCTGATCCCGTCAACACTCCCATCATTGACAACCCTGCAGCGCAGCTCATGCAGATACAGCAGTTCATTGTCAACACCAAGTCCCGCGAGGATGCGCAAGCAGTCACGGTTTACATCAAGCGCATGCGCGCGGAGATGCAGTCGCTGTTCGTCAATCAGATATCCAACAGCCCACGCTTGAATACCTTCGCCACCGTGGATGCCTTCCGTTCCATGATGTCGGACAACAAGCTGTTCCTCAACCTGAAGTAACGCAACACCTACAACTGGAGAACCATCATGCTACCTGAACGTGTATGGCAAGCGCAGGACTTGTCCGCGCGCATCAAGGTTGTTCACACCGACATCATGCGGCACCCCGAGTATGCGTTGTTCGCGGGTATCGTGTGCATGGGTGACGTCCGTATCAGCGACAGTTACCCCACCGCTGCAACCAATGGCCGCGACGTGTTTTACGGCCGCAAGTTCTGCGGCGACCTCAACCAGAAGCAGATGCGCTACGTGGTGCTGCACGAGAACGGCCACAAAGCCATGCGACACTGCGTTGAGTATCGGGAGATCGTCAAGAAGTATCCCAAGCTCAGCAACATCGCGCAGGATCACGTCATCAACCTGATGATCGAGGAGTGTGACCCACACTGGCAGTTTGTGCAGCTACCGCTTGACAGCATATGCCGTGATCCCAAATACAAGGGCTGGAGCTTCATCGAAGTCCTGCAAGACCTCATCAAGAACGGCAAGCCAGATGATGACGGTGACGATGGAAACTCGGGCGGTTCGTTCGATGAGCACCTCGATGGCAGCGAGCTTGGCGATGACGAGATGCAGCGTGTCGGCAAGCAGGTTGATGAGGCGCTACGGCAGGGCAAGATTCTGTCCGACAAGCTGCGCGGTCGTGGCACCGGCAACGGCGGCAACCCGCTCGACGCCACCATCCAGCAACGCGAGACCGACTGGCGCGAAGCGCTGCGTGACTTCGTCCAGTCCATGTGCTCGGGTTACGACAACAGCCGCTTCTGCCCGCCCAACAAGCGCTTGCAGCCGCTGGGCTTCATCATGCCCTCACACTTCAGCGAGACCATCGGCGAGTTGATCGTGGCATGCGACACCTCGGGTTCAATGGGCGGCGTATATCCCACTGTGTTCGGCGAGATCGCGCGCATCTGCGAGACCGTGCGGCCGGAGCGTGTCCGCATCATATGGTGGGACGATGGCGTCAACAGCGAGCAGGAGTTCACCCCCGACGACTACGACAAGATCGCCGGTCTGATGAAGCCGCAGGGTGGCGGCGGCACTCGCGTGTCCTGCGTTGCCGAGTATGTAGCAGAGAAGCAATACAAGCCTGTAGCAGTGATCTACCTCACAGATGGCTACATCGAGAGCAGCTACACCGTTCCTGACGTGCCGTGTCTGTGGGGCGTGGTTGACAACAAGTCCTTCAAGCCGCGCGTTGGCATGAAGGTTGACATCAGCAGCATCAACATCTAATCAAGGAGATAACGTAATGAGTAAGTTACAGAACAGAAGCGTCACTATTGCCCTCAACATCCTGACCGCATTCAACGCGAATTACGTGATTGTTCTGCCTGACGGCACGCAGCATACGCGGGGCAACATCGTGGTTAAGAAAGCCAAGAAAGAGCAGCCGCGTCGCAAGATGCGGGGCAACCGCAAGTATGGTGATCTGTCATCACATTACCGCGCTTTCATGGAGGACATGATCGTAGGGCAGATCGCAAGCGTCCCCGTCAACGGCTTCAAGCCAGCGCACTTGGCCAGTTCGATGTCCGCGTGGGCTTGCAACTATTGGGGCACGGGGTCAGCAATAATCGCATCGAACAAAGACTGTGTCGAAGTAATGCGTGTTAAATAACCAACCAAGGAGAATCATTATGCAACGCTACAACATTGATACATGCGCCATGCTCGTCGAGTTCAACGCCAGTGTATGGACGGCGCGCAAGCTGGACCGTGGTGTGACTGACGAAGTAGTGCGTGACAAGGGTGCGGCCGAGAAAGGTGCGGCGCGCGTCAACAAGAACCTGCTGGCTGGGCGCAAAGAGCTGGAGGTTATTCAGCAGTTCGTCAGCGAGATACGCAACTTCGTGTATGCCAACACGCTGCCGTGGTCTGACAGCGGGCTGCGCCTGTTGCCTGTCATCAAGTTCCAGAGCTTCAACGCTGACATGACCCAACACGAAGATAAGTATTGGAAACTGTGCGAGGACTTTGTGACAGTGTATCCGTCCTTGATTACTGCACAAGCAATGGCGTTGGGCACCATGTTCAAGCGCGACGAGTATCCGTCACCCGACACCATCAAGGGCAAGTTTGGCTTCAGCGTCAACTACATGCCCGTGCCCACCTCCGGTGACTTCCGTGTCGATGTCGGTGATGCGGCGCAAGCGGAGCTGCAGAAGCAACTGGCAGAACTGGCTGACAAGAGGGTGGAGAGCGCGATGGCTGACGTGCGCGCCCGTATCAGTGACCACCTGAAGCGTATGTCTGACAGACTTACTGTTGACATCGTGGACGGACAGCCTAAGCCGCGTCGTTTCCATGACACGTTGGTAGACTCCGGGTTAGACCTGTGCGACATGGTCAAGTCTCTCAACATTACGCAGGATGCAGACCTTGAGCGGGCGCGGCTGGCGTTAGAGCGCAGCTTGACTAGTGTCAACGTTATTACCAAGAAGAACGGCAACGCGTTGACGGTGGCGGATACGCTGCGCGAGGACATGCAGCAACGCAGCGCCCTCAAGGCGCAGGTTGACGGTATGCTGGGTAAGTTCAACTGGTAAGGACAATCATGGCAACAAAGCTAAATGGTGGTAAAGAAATCGTCCGTGAACTGGCGATTGTTGTGCAGGACGCTGGTGCACGGGAGTTAATCGTTACGGTGCGCGGGGACGGAATAATGTTCCTGCGTGCCAAAGGGCTGAAGCGGCAGGTTATGTGGAAGCTCGACGCGTTGTATGAGAAGGGTATTAAAGAGGGAAGGAGTATGTAATGGTTATGACACCAGAAGGCAAAGTAAAGAAGAAAGTTGTTGACATTCTGAAGGCGGCGGGTGCATATTACTTTTTCCCCGCAA
>JAFMJK010000143.1 GCA_017853515.1 Chthoniobacterales bacterium
CTTGGCCCAATGCGATGACCGGGCCCGTTGCACGCGCCTTTGCTACATCCTCACCTACCCGCTCCTGCTTGCCTACCTCATCGCTCCCATCTGGCCCCTGCTGAACCGGGCGGCATCCGCTCTGCTCTCCGGCAATTGAGCTGGCACCGCGTGGGTGCACGGATGCACGCAAGCGTATCGCAGCCGACCACTTTGTGCCCGACGGGACCAGCCTCGAACCGCGCTCCGGCCAGCCTCAGGAAACCACGGCCGCCTCGTAGGCGCGGGCAATGCGCAGAAGGCGCGCTTCCTCGAAGGCGGGAGCCATGATTTGCAGGCCGACGGGGAGTTTTTTGCCGTCGGTTTCGGTCTCGCCGCAGGGAATGCTGATGGCGCAGATGCCGGCCAGGTTGGCCGCGATGGTGAAGATGTCG
Source organism: Chthoniobacterales bacterium (assembly GCA_017853515.1). GTDB lineage: Bacteria > Verrucomicrobiota > Verrucomicrobiia > Chthoniobacterales > JACTMZ01 > JACTMZ01. The sequence goes on from JAFMJK010000143.1 coordinate 414, forward strand.
GCCAGATACATCTGGAGCGGGTCGGCCATGCGTTCGCCGATTTTGAAAGCCGGCACGGGCGAGGTCGGCGAGAGCAATCCGTCGCATTTTTGGAAGGCTTCCTCGAAATCGCGCCGGATGAGGGTGCGGACTTTCTGCGCGCGGAGGTAATAGGCGTCGTAGTAGCCGCTGCTCAGCACGTAGGTGCCGAGGATGATGCGGCGTTTGACTTCCTTGCCGAACCCCTCGCCGCGCGTGCGACCGTAGTGATCGGCCAAGTCGCGCGGCGCCTCGGCGCGCTTGCCGTAGCGCACGCCGTCGAAACGCGCGAGGTTGGCCGAGGCCTCCGCCGTGGCGATGATGTAATAGTCGGCCACCGCGTATTTGGTGTGCGGCAGCGACACCTCGACGATCTCCGCGCCGAGGCCGCGATAAACCTCGATGGCCTCGCGCACGCGCGCGGCCACCTGCGGATCCATGCCGTCGACGAAATACTCTTTGGGCACGCCGAGTTTCATGCCCTTCACGCCGTCGTTAAGAGTCGCGGAGTAATCCGGCACCGGAACGTCGAGCGAGGTGGAATCGAGCGGGTCGTGTCCGGCGATGGCCTGCAACACGAGCGCGGCGTCCTCCACCGTGTGGGTAAAGGGCCCGATCTGATCGAGCGACGAAGCAAAGGCAACCAATCCGTAGCGCGAGACGCGCCCGTAGCTCGGCTTCAGCCCGACACATCCGCACAGCGCGGCCGGTTGGCGGATCGATCCGCCGGTGTCCGTGCCGAGCGAGGCCAACGCCTCGTCCGCGGCGACCACCGCGGCCGAGCCGCCGCTCGAACCGCCGGGGATACGCTCGGGATCACGCGGATTGCGCGTGATTTGGATGGCCGAGTTTTCCGTCGACGATCCCATGGCGAACTCGTCCATGTTGGTGCGGCCGAAAGGAATCGCCCCCGCGTCGCGGAGCTTCTTGATGACGGTGGCGTCGTAAGGCGAGGTGTAGCCGGCCAGAATTTTCGAGGCGCAACCGCAGGGGGCACCTTCGACATTGATCACGTCCTTGATGGCGACGGGAATCCCCCCGAGCGGAAGTTTCGTGTCCGCTTTTTCCGCCGCGGCACGGGCGCGCTCGTAGTCGCGCGAGAGATAACCTCCGACCTGCGGGTCGGTTTTTTCGATGGCAGCATTGACCGCGTCGAGCAGTTGGACCGGCGTGAGTTCGCCCGCCTGTATCATGCGGCGGGCCTTGGCGATGGTGAGTCCGGCGAGGTCCATCAGCTTTCCACCACCTTGGGGACAAGAAAGAGCCCGCTGCCGGAGTGCGGCGCATTGGCCGTGGCCTGCTCCTGCGTGAAGCCGCCGCGCGGGATGTCGGCGCGGAACACGTTATACACCGCCGAGGCGTGGGCGGTCGGCTCGATGCCGTCGACATTCACCTCGTTGAGCTGCGCGATATACGAAAGCACATGATCGAGCTGCGGCTGGAGCTCGGCGATTTCCTCGTCGGTCAGTTTGAGGCGGACCAAGTCGGCGACGTAGCGGACATCAAGTTGCGGGGCGCTCATGGGAAAGCCGGATTGGTTAACTCCGTCGCGCGGTGATGTCGAAACGTTTCAGTCGCCGAGCCGCAAAACCACTTTGCCGCCACCTTGGGCCGCGCGCGCCGCCGCGGCGGATACTTCGGCGATCGGGAATTCCGCGGCGATGCGCGGGGAAAAACATCCGGAGCCCGCCAAACGAAAAACCTCCCTGAACACCGAGCTCTTTGCCTCGTCCGAAACCGCGCGCAACCAGCGGGTCAGCCAGAAACCACGGAAGTGCAAATCGCGGAAAATAAGAAATCCGTTGGGAATTTTGAGCGCTTCCCTGCTCATCGCGCCGTAGGTGACGAGCGTGGCCCCTTCGGCCAGCAGGCCGGCCAAACGCGTGGCCGATGCGCCGCCGACGGCGTTGAGGCCGAGCTTCGGCTTTGCGCCGCCGAGAATCGCGGCGGCCTCGTCCGCCATCCCCGGACCATCGACCACCACGGCATCGGCGCCGAGATCGCGCAGCTCGCCGGCCGCTTCGGGACGACGCACAACATTCAGCGTCTTCCAGCCTTTGCGCTTGGCGATTTCGATCACCGCACGGCCGACGGCAGAGGTCGCCGCGTTTTGCGCGATCCAATCGCCCGGACAAAGTCCGACAAAGTTGTGCAGCAGGCACCACGCGGTCGGCGGATTGACGCGCAGAAAGCAGGCCCGGCGCGCATCGATTCCGGCCGGCACGGCCACCAGATCGGCAACCGGCCAGTTGCCTTCCTCGCGCCAGGCCTTGCTGTCGACCAAGACAAGGCGTCCGATCCAAGAATCATCAACGCCCGCGCCAACCGAAACCACGCGCCCGCAGCCTTCGTTGCCGGGGACATCGGGCAAGGGACGGCTCTCGCCGTATTTGCCCTCGATCATATTGAGGTCGGCGGGGTTGATCGGAGCGCAGACCATGCGGACGCGCACTTCGCCGCGGCCCGGCGGCGGAAGGGAAATCTTCCGGCAAACCGTGACATCGGCAGGCGGGCCCGTGCGGGAGTAAAGAGCGGCCCTCGTTGCGTCCATTTCCCGAGGATGCCAGCACGCCGCCTTGGCATCCAGCTTCGCGCGCTTGCCCGCCAACGCCCCGCACCGCACACTGCGCGAATGCTCGTCAGCCACGATCCGCCCTTCATGTTCGTTCATATCGACAAGGCGGCGGGATCCAACATCCAGCACGCCCTCCGGCCGTTCATGAAGACGGCGAGCCGAAGCAAAATGCGCCGCTTGCTCGGGCTGCTCGGGCCGCTCAACCGCGCGGGCGGCCTTTACCGTCAGTTGGAATTTTCCGAACACGCACCGGCCAGCAGGGTCGAGGCCTGCCTGCCGCCGGAAGCTTACGCGCGGCTCTACAAATTCGCTTTTGTGCGCAATCCGTGGGACCGCCTTGTTTCGCGCCACGCCTACCTCTTGCGCAAAAAGGAACACGCGCACAGCGGCACCGTGAACAAACTCGGCAGCTTCGATGCCTACCTGCACTGGGAGCTGGGCAGAGGCCCGCACAACGGCGGCATGCGTCACCAAGCCGACTACGTCCTCGGAGCCGACGGCGACTTGATCGTGGACCGCATCGGTTATTTCGAAAGGTTGGAGGAGGACTTCGCCTCCATCTGCCGCCGCATCGGAGTCCCGGCCTCGCTGCCACTCCCGAAAACCCACGCACCGCGCAAGGATTATCGCTCTTTTTACTCTGATGAGACCCGGGATCTGGTGGCCAAAGCTTACGACCGGGATATCCAGCTTTTTGGCTATTCGTTCCACGGACCTCCCGCCGGCCCGAATCAGGGCTTGTCAAAGACCGCATCTTGAAGGATTCTACCCGGCCATTTCGCTCGGCCCCGACAGGGAACGCCGACCCCGAAACGGAAACTTAAACCGGAACCGAGGTATCCATAGTTAGTCTCCATTCCGCCCGCGGCGGAATACACGTTATGACGCAAGTTCAAGAACTGATCGCCAACGCGACCAAACAATTCAAAGAAGGCAGCATTGTCAAAGGCCGCATTCTGGAAGTTCGCCCGCGCGAATTTCTCGTCGACATCAACTACAAATCCGAAGGCACCATCCCCGCCACGGAATTCGACGACCCGTCGGAAGTCGCCGTGGGCGACGAAATCGAAGTCCTGCTCGTCCGCCTGGAAAATGAGGACGGCATGGTCATCCTCTCCAAAGAGCGCGCCGCCTACCGGCAGAACTGGGACAAAATCAGCAAAGTTTTCCACGACGAAGGCATCATCAAGGGCCGCGTCAAAGCCGTGGTCAAAGGCGGTCTCATCGTCAACATCGGCGTCGAGGCCTTCCTGCCCTCCTCGCAGATCGACATCATCCCGCCGAAGGACCTCAACCAATTCGTCGGCAACACCTACGATTTCAAGATCGTCAAACTCAGCGACGAACGCCGCAACGTCGTCCTCAGCCGCCGCGAACTCATCGAGCAGGAGCGCAGCGAAAAACGCCAGGAGTTCATGTCGAATACGGATGTCGGATCGATGGTCACCGGCACGGTGAAAAACCTGACCGACTTCGGCGCGTTCATCGACCTCGGCGGCATGGACGGACTCCTCCACATCACCGACATGACCTGGGGTCGCCTCACCCACCCGAGCGAACTCCTCAAGGTCGGCCAGGAAATCCAGCTCCAGGTCCTCGAGATCAACAAGGACAAGGAGCGCGTCTCCCTCGGCCTCAAGCAGACCACGGACAATCCGTGGGACAAAATCGAGGAGCGCTTCCCGACCGGCACCAAGGTCAAAGGCAAAATCACCAACCTCGTGCCCTACGGCGCGTTCGTGGAAATCGAACCCGGCGTCGAGGGCCTCATCCACGTCTCCGAACTTTCGTGGACCAAGCGCATCACGCGCCCGTCCGACGTCCTCACCGCGGGACAGGAAGTCGAAGCCGTCGTGCTCGGCGTCAACAAGGACGAGCAGAAAATCTCGCTGGGTGTCCGTCAGCTCGAACCCAATCCGTGGGACGAGATCGAGCAGCGCTACATCATCGGCAAACAGGTCAAGGGCAAGGTCCGCAACATGACCGCCTACGGCGCGTTCGTCGAACTCGAGGAAGGCATCGACGGCATGGTGCACGTGTCCGACCTCAGCTGGACGCGCAAGATCAACCACCCGAGCGAAATCCTCAAAAAGGGCGACGACATCGAGGCGGTGGTCATCGACATCGACAAAGCCAACCAGCGCATCGCCCTCGGCGTCAAACAGCTCGACGAAGATCCGTGGAAGGAAATCGACCGTCTCTACAAGATCGGCGATCTGGTCAAGGGCAAGGTCACCAAGCTGGCCAACTTCGGCGCATTCGTCTCGCTCGAGCACGACATCGACGGCCTCGTCCACATCTCGCAACTCAGCGAGGACCACGTGGCCAAGGTCAAAGACGTCATCAAAGTCGGCGACGACGTGGAAGCCCGCGTCATCAAGGTCGACAAAGTCGAGCGCCGCATCGGTCTTTCCATCAAGGCCGCCAACTACAGCGAAGAAGCCCTCCGCAAGGAGTCCGAAGCCATGGAGAGCACGATGCGCTCCGGCGAGGAAATGGTCGGCTTGGCCAAGGCCTTCGACGCCGCCGCGCTCGAGGAATACCGCCCGGGCGAAGGCAAAAAGAAATAAGGATCATTCTGCGCGGGCGGCGTTGACAAACGGCGCCGCCCGCGCAACCTCTCCAAGACATGGAAATCACCGCTTATCTCAAGACGTCCTGCGGCTGGAGCAACGGCGTCCGCGCCATCCTGGCCAAATACGACCTTCCCTACGAAGAGAAGGACATCCTGAAAAATCCCGAGTTCCGCGCCGAGATGGAGCAACTCAGCGGACAAAAGCTGTCTCCCTGCCTCGTGGTCGACGGCCACATGTTGCCCGACATCAGCGGCGAGGAATTGGAGAACTGGCTGGTGGCCAACGACCGCATCTCGCGCAGCGACGCCCCGGTCGAGGTCCC
>JAFMJK010000144.1 GCA_017853515.1 Chthoniobacterales bacterium
AGGAAGGCAGGTCGTTGCCCACGGGGCTGACCACTCCCATGCCTGTGATGACGACTCGCCTCTCGCTCATGAAAAGATGTTAGGTCCTAGCCCAAAGGGACGCCTTTTGGCGAGGCCAAAGGACGCGCCGATCATCGGGCCATGCCCACGTTCTGCACCATCTGGAAGAGCTTGCCTTCCGATTTGATCGAAGGCGCGATGATGATCTCCGTTTCCTGGAATTCGCTCAGGTCGGCCGCGCCGACATTGCCCATGCAGGTGGTGATGGCGCCGATCAGATTCTGACTGCCGTCGTCCACCGCGGCCGGTCCGAAAAGGATTTGCTGCAGCGTGCCGGAGACGCCGACCTTGATGCGCGTGCCACGCGGCAGATTGGCGTGCGGCGTGGCCATGCCCCAGTGGTAGCCGCGACCGGGCGCCTCTTCCGCCTTGGCGAAGGCGCTGCCGACCATGACGGCATCCGCCCCGCAGGCCAGCGCCTTGCAGACATCGCCGCCTTTGTTCATGCCGCCGTCGGTGATGATCGGGACATAGCGGCCCGATTTCTTGTAGTGCGCGTCGCGCGCCGCGGCGCAATCCACCGTGGCCGTGACCTGCGGCACGCCGAGGCCGAGCACGCCGCGCGAAGTGCAGGCCGCACCGGGCCCCACGCCGACCAGGACACCCGAGACACCGCACTCCATGATTTCCAGCGTGGTGTCATAAGTCACCGTGTTGCCGACGATGACCGGGCACTTCATCGTGCGGCAGAATTCCCCGAGATCGAGCATCTTGTATTCGCTCGAGATGTGCCGCGCGGTCGAGACGGTGCTCTGCACGACAAACACGTCGACGCCCGCTTCCTGCGCGATGGCGCCGCAACGCTCGGCTTTCTGGGGGATGGCGCTCACCGCGGCGATGACCCCGGCGTCTTTGATCTCTTTGATGCGTCTGGCAATGAGGTCCTCTTTGACCGGCTCGAGATATATTTTCTGCAGCAAAGCGGTGACCTTGTCTTTGTCCTCCGCCAGCACCTCGGCCAGCACCGCGTCGGCGTCCTCGTAGCGCACCTGGACGCCCTCGAGATTGAGCACGGCGAGTCCGCCCAGCTTGCCCATGGCCGCGGCGAAACGCGCGTCGACCACGCCGTCCATCGCGCTGGCCAGAACGGGCAGCGCGAGCTTGATCGCTCCGCCGTCGGGCCGGGGAATTTTCCAGGTGATGTCGACTTCGTTCGGGTTGATCGTCACTGCGCCGGGTACAAGCGCGATTTCATCGAAGCCGTAGGTTACCCTCGCTTTGCGGTTTCTGCCGATCCACATGCCCATGGTGTCAAATGTCGTTGTAGTGATTTTTCTCGTTGAGTGCGCCGCAGGAAGGACAGCGGAACAACTTTGTGTCCACGCCATGCCGGAGCCATTCGGCACAAAGGCGGCATTGACTCAGCCCCTGCCACATTTCGCGCCGGCGCCGTTCCCGTCGCCGGTCGTAAAGTAGCCAGAGCGCCATCACTGCGGCAAGGAAAACGGCCGCATAAATGAGCGGCATGACGTGCAGCGGCAACGCGATCATGACTCAGGGCCGCGCGGACCCCAGAAAATGCGCAGGACATCTTGCCGCCCGCCTTCGGACGGGGCGAACCGGGCCCTTTGCACGGCACGCTGGGCCGCCAGATCGAGCGAAGCGTCGCCGCTGCCGCGCAGCACCCAGGCGTGGCGCACATCTCCCGTCGGGGCAAGCACCACGAGCAACTCGGTGGCCCGACCAGGAGGCCGGACCGGTGCCACGGCGCGCAGCCGCGCGAGCACATCCTCCGTCACGCCGGGGTTTCCCGATTCGAAACGCGCCCCGGCGGCCACAAAGGAGGGCGGGGGCAATTTGCCCGTGTCCGCCTCGAACCACGGCTTCATGGACAGCGGAGGAAGCGCCGGCACCCATTGGCCGCGCGCGCCGGCCCGTGGCGCGGCGAGCAAGGGCGGGGGCACGGGTTTCAAGGCCAGGACGGTCCGCTCGTGCCGTGGAGACGGAACGAGCCGGTCGCGGTAACGCCCCGGATCCAGCCACGAGGGATCGCGAGCGGCGAGCAGGAGCAAGCCGGGCGCCTCGTCAGCCGGAATGACGGAGACCTTGGCCGGCCAAGGGGCGAGTGCGGCGCGCGGCGCGGGAGCGGTACGCACCAGATACGCGGCCAGAGCATGAAGGAACAAAGAGAGAAGGATCATGCCCGGCAGAAGCAGGCGGATCGGGTGGGCGACCGGCCAATGAAAAACATGGAGCAACCTCCCGGTCAGCGCGCTCATCGTCCGGGCGGCGGCGTTGCGGCCAACGCGACGGAGAAACCGCGCGCCAAAGCCAGGTCGGTCACCTGCGCGACCAAAGCGAGCGGCGCATCACGGTCGGCCTTGATCACCACCTGCCGCGCGGCTCCGCGGTGCGCATCGAGCCGCGCGCCGATCTGGTCCACCTCGACCGCGACATCATCGTAGTAAACCGTGGCACCCGCCCCGCCCGTGATGGCCAGCACGACCGGATCCTGCATGGCCGGAAGCAACGACCGCGAGGAGGGCAATTCCAGCGCGATGCCCGGGCGGAGAAGGAAGGACGTGGAAAGGAGGATAAAAAAAAGCAGGAGCAGTATGACATTGAGCCCGGAGGTCAGCACCGGAACGGCGCCGCGCAGGCGGAAGGCGCGTTGCAGCCTCATGCCTCGTCGGCCGGCTCGGCGTCCATGGCCAGGATCTCCGCCGCGGCCAGCGTCTTGTTCTTGAGCAGATTCACCATCTCGATGCCGGCGCGCTCCATGTCATGCACCACATCCTGGACGCGCGCGGAGATGTATCCCGCCGCGACCAGCGCGGGAATGGCCACCGCGATGCCGGCCGCCGCCGAGATGAGGCTTTGGTATACCGCACCGGAAAGGTCGGCCACCGTGGCGTACCCCCCCTGGGTGGAAACGCGGTAGAATGCCTCGAGCAAACCGAGCACCGTGCCCAGCAGCCCGAGCAGAGGCGCGACATAGGCGATGCCGCCGAGCAAGGCGAGATGGCGCTCGAGGCGCGGAACTTCGAGTTGCCCCGCCTCCTGCACGATGTCGCGCAGCTCGGCGCGCGGACAATCCCGCGCCAGCACCGCGCTCAAGGCCACGCGCGCCACCGGGCCCGGCGTGGCCAGGCACTGTTTGCGCACTTCCTCGATGCGGTCGTCGCGCACCAGATTGGCCAGACCGCGGATGAACTCGCCCACCCGCACTTGGGCGCGGTGCAAGTAAACCAGGCGCTCGAGAAAAACGGCCAACCCGACCACGCTCAGCGCGAGAATGACCCACATGACGGGTCCGCCTTTCTGCATGAGGTCGAGCATGACCCGCATCATTCAGTCCGCCGCCCCGCGCGGCAATCCCGATTTGCGCCGCGGGGCGCGGCCCGAAAATAAAAGACCGGAACCCGCGACGGGCTCCGGTCTTTCACGAGGAGGAAATTTTGCTCAGGCCCCCGCGGGAACGACGTTGATGCGGCGACCGCCGCGGTCGAACTCCACCTTGCCGCTCTCGAGCGCGAAGAGGGTGAAATCGCGGCCGAGACCGACGTTGCGTCCCGGCAGGAATTTGCGGCCGCGCTGGCGGATGAGAATGTTGCCGGCCAGCACATCCTGACCGCCGAATTTTTTCACGCCGAGGCGCTTGCTGACGCTGTCGCGTCCGTTCTTGACGCTGCCTTGTCCTTTTTTATGGGCCATAACTTTAAGCTTTGATCTCGCCGATCTTCACGCGCGTGTGTTTTTGGCGGTGACCGACGGTGCGGTGGTAGCCTTTGCGGCGTTTGAATTTGTAGGAGACGACTTTCGGCGCTTTGCGCTCGGACTCGAGCACTTCGCCGGTGACTTTCGCGCCCTTGACCAGCGGGTCGCCGATTTTCACATCCTTGCCGTCGCTGGCCAGGAGGACTTCCTCGAAAACGGCTTTCTTGCCGGCTTCAACGCCGAGAAGTTCGACATCGATGACATCGCCGGTTTGCACGCGGAACTGGCGGCCGCCTGATTGGATGATCGCGTAGGACATAGAAGACTCCCGAAAGGGCCGCGAAAAGTAGCGGGGCGCGCCGCGGTTGGCAAGCCCCTTTTCGCCCCGCTTAAATGGATTGCCAGAACAGAGGCCAGCCGACAGCATCCGTAAACCATGAAATTCCTCTTTTGCGCCGCGGCGCTGGCCCTCGCCGGGTGTGCCACCACCTCCCAAGTCGACCCGAAAATCCTGGCCGAATTCTCCAAAACGGGTGTCCCGGAGACCACCACCCTGAAAGTGCGCGACGGCATGCCGCTCAGCGTGGCCGACGTGGCCGCCTCGGCCAAAGCCGGCGTGCCCGGGCCCGGATTGGTCAGTTACATGCAGAGCACCCGCAAGGCCTACAACCTGAGCAACGCCGACCTCGCTTCCCTGCGCGCCGCCGGAACACCCGGACCGGTCGTCAACTACATGCAGCGCTCCTACAATTTCTACGGCAAAGGAGCCAACGCGGTCGACCAGAGCCATCCGTATTTCGCGACGGAGAACTACAACCGCTACGGCGGTGCGATCAAAGCGCCGTTCGCCTACGCACCCCCGCAGATCGACACCTTCTTCAACTCCGGCTACGAGGAGTCGCTCTACAGCCCGTTCTCTTTCGATTAAGCGGCGCGCCTCCAGCGAAACCTCGCCCGGCGTGGCCTTTCCCTCCACGCCCATGGCGCGCGTCTCCGGAACGGTGGCGAAATTCGAGATCGAAAATTCGCAGCGCCAGGAAAACGTCGACCACGTCTATGTCGCGGTCGACGCCGGACTGCAATCGCCCGTCACCCTCTCGCTCAACACGCTGTCCTTCCGCAACCGCGTGGCCGGACACGACCCGCGCATCCGCCTCGGCGTGATCGGATGGCGTTGGACGCACCTGCCGGCGCGCGGACTCTATCCGCTCGAATTCTTCGACTACGAGACGGTCGAGTTGATCGAAAACGTGGAATACCGCGTGCTCGAGCGCGCGGCCATGGAGGACTATTTTTCCCTGCGCTGCGCCAACTGCCGTCGCATCGAGGCCTGGGGTGTGCCTTACCGCCGCGCGGAACCCGGGCTGCACCAGATCCACTCCCGCCGGGCCAGCGCCAGCGTGCCCGAGGATATGCGCGGACGCGACGGCGCCGTGCGTTTCTATTTCGACGAGGGACAGCGCGTCGAACTCGCCCTGCTCAAATTCAGCGGGCAGTAGCCGCCGCGCGCAGCGGCATGCCTAGGTAAACTTTGCGCCGGTCGACCCGCGGCAAATCCAGCGCGGCGAAGGTCTCACGGAAGATCGGCTGCTCGTCGATGTCCAGCCCGAGCGGTCCGTGCCCGAGACCACGCACTGCCGACCGCGTGCTGTGCCACCAGTCGGCGTTGCCCGGTTTTTTCAGTTTGTGATCCGGTCGCACCGCAGCCCGCCGGTCAAATCCACGCGCACACATCCCGGCAAGCCCGATCCGGTTCCGCGCATTGCCGCGGCGGGGCCGCAGAGGCGATACCAAAGGTCGAAAGGTTTCAGTTTTTGAACCTGGGGTGGATCGCGATGTCCCATCGCGATTTTCGACTGAAATATCGCGCCGGGACGGCGCGATCCACCTTGCCCGCCCCCTTCGTCTCAGGCTCCTCTCTTATCAGTGTCATCAGTGCTATCAGTGGTTAAATTCTTCTGCATAGTTCCGGCTAATACCAAACCAGAAAAGGATCCGGACTATCGAACAAGGTTTTGAGGGTAGGGACA
>JAFMJK010000145.1 GCA_017853515.1 Chthoniobacterales bacterium
CTGCCGAATTTCGAGGCGATCAAGGCGAAGCTGGCCGAGTTGAAGTAATTTTTATCAGAAGTTAACGAAGGCAACCAAGGCCCAAGCAGATCTTGCCTTTATCTTCGTTTGCTTTGTTACCTTCTGTTCCATTCCGGCTTACTCCATGAGCCGGCTCTGGAACGCCTCATAGACCCAGCGCCGCGCGCCCGCGAAGACACACGTCGCTGTCAGCATCCCTCCGATCATCTCGTATTCGAAGATGACCCGGTAGCTTCCGACCCGCAGACGGCAGAATCCCTCGAGATTATCGGTCAGCGCCCGAATATCGCCGCGCTCATGCGCCAGATCTTTGATTGCCAAGCGCAAGGTGTGACGCGGTTCCGGCGGCAGCTTGCGCAAGTAGTCGAGGACCTCCTCGCGCAACCGCACCTCGATCATAACTCGTCCAACCTCGAAACATCGTGATAGACCCCTCGCCCCTCCCGGTGCTCTCGAATCGCCGCCATCGCCGCCGGATCGGCCAGGACTTCCATCGTCTCGGCAATCGCCTCCATGCGCTCGATCGAGAGCATCACGGCCACCGCCTTGCCCTGCTTGGTGATGGTCACAGGATGATCCGCTACCTCGCGGACCACGGCGGAAAACTGCTGCTGGGCGGTCTTAACTGTGTAGGAATCGGCCACATCAGCCTAGTATGCCTTTTTTTGGGAAAAAGCAATACCACGGCATCACTGGATTGTTGTGACGTGTAGTATCCCGAAGAACGATGGATTCACTCACCCAAATCGCCCTCGGCGCCTGCGTCGCGGCGGCTTGCGTTCCGCCGGAGCAGCGACGCAAGGCAGCCCTGCTCGGCGCCGCTTTGGGAACCGCGCCTGATTTGGATGTCTTCGTCGACTACGGCGGACCGGTGGAAAATTTCACCATGCACCGCGGGTTCAGTCATTCGCTGCTTGTCCTGGCCGCAATCGGAACCTTGCTCTGGCTCGCGTTGCGGTCTTTCTGGCGACCGGCACGCGAGGCACCGCAACGATGGTTCGCGGCCATTCTGCTCGCTCTCCTGACGCATCCCCTTCTCGATGCGCACACCGCTTACGGCACGCAGCTTTTCTGGCCGTCCGGGTCGATCCCGATCTCTTGGGCCACGATCTTCATCATCGACCCGCTTTACACTTTGCCGCTGCTTGCCGGGATGATCGCCGTTCTGATCCGGCCCGCATCCAAAGCCGCGGGACGCTGGCTGATGTTCGGGCTGATGTGGAGCACGCTTTATCTCGGTTGGTCATGGATTGCCCAAACCATGGTGACCGCGAATGCCCGGCAAAGTCTCACCGCTCAAGGAATGGCCGATGCACGCTTTTTCGTCACCCCCGCACCGCTCACCACGCTGCTTTGGCGCGTGGTTGCCCGCACCGAGGGGGGCTATTACGAGGGACTGGATTCGGTCGTGGCGGATGATGGCCCGATCGAATTCACCTTCTATCCCTCGGATGACCGGATTCTCGCCGAGGCTCTGCCCAATGTCCCCGCGGCACAAAGGCTGCAATGGTTCGCCGGCGGGTTTGTCGGGGCTTCCGTGCAGGACGACACGCTCATCATCACCGATCTGCGCATGGGACAGCACCCCGATTATGTCTTCCGCCACGCGGTGGCACGGCCCGGAAATCCCCACTGGCATGCCATCGACGCGGAAAGATTGCCAAGTGCCATGCGCCCCCGTCAGCTGAAGTCGATCTGGCAACGCATCTGGGGCGAATCGCCCGATCGTTAGCAGCTTTCAACGCTCCTTGCGGATCCGGCACGAGACCGCTCCGCGCGAAATTTCCGGAGGCCGCTCGCCTTTCTCCATGGAGCACGGCGCGCCATCAATCGCTTCGCGGCACAAGTTCTGCAGATCCCTCTCGCCCCACTCGGAATAGTTGCAGGACACCAGCAAACATCCGCCCGGCTCCATCAACTCGAAGCACTGCGAAACAAGATCGGGCAAATTCTTTTCGATGCGGAAAACGCTCCCTCCCGCGCGTCCGAAAGTCGGCGGGTCGAGCACGATGAGATCGAACTTCTCCCCGCGCTTCACCAAACGCGGCACGACCTTGGTGGCATCATCGACGAGGAAGCGGTGACCATCCGCCGGATCGATCCCGTTGGCCTCCAAATTTTCCCGCCCGCGGCCCAGCACGCTCTTGGCCGAGTCCACGCTGCATGTTTCCGCTCCCGCCGCCGCGGCGCAAACGGTGAAACTGCAAGTGTAGGCAAAAAGGTTGAGCATCCGCTTGGCCCCGAATCCCGATACCCAGCGCCGGTTGGCACGCTGATCGAGAAAGAGTCCCGACGAATATCCGGCGGCCGGCTCGACGAGGTAGGCCATGCCGCTTTCCCGCACCACGATCTCGCCGGGATCCTCGCCGGCCAAAAGCATGGCCGGTTTTTGGTCGGTCGCTTTTTTCACCAGTTGCCGCCCGAGGTAACCGCGCGGAGCAAAGCCGTAACGCCGCAGGACTTCCTCGCGCAGCCCTTCAACCTGCGGAGGCCTGCCCCCGCTCCAGAGCAACCAGTCCGCGTAGCGATCGAGCCATCCATCGGTCGCTGTGGCCAAGCGGTGCGCATCGGTCCCTTCCTCCGCCAATCGCGCCCAGTGCTCCGGGGAAATCCAATCCATGCGCCGAGAAGATGCATCAGATGGTTTGCCGCGCCAATCCCGCGATTGCATTGTGATCCCGTGCCCCGGCTTCGCTGCTTTTACCACCCGGACTACTTCCTGCCTCTCCCGCCGGGTCACCCGTTCCCCATGGAAAAATTCCCGCAGGCGCACGACCTGCTCTTGGCCGGCGGGGCGCCGGTGGAGATCACCCCCGTCTCCCCCGCACCCAACCGGCAACTGCTGCGTGTCCATACCAGTGAATATCTCCGCAAATTGGCCCACGGCACACTCCATGCCACCGAGGTCTACAAACTCGGATTGCCATGGCAACCGCAGCTGCTGCGCCGCTCGTCGCTCGAAACCGCGGCGACCGTTGCTGCATGCCGCCATGCCCTCGAACACGGGATGGCCGCGAATCTTGCCGGCGGAACACATCATGCCTTTCCCGATCGCGGACTCGGCTACTGCGCGCTCAACGACGTTGCCGTGGCCATCCGCGACCTGCATGAAACCCGACCGGAACTGCGCGTCTTCGTTGCCGATACCGACGCGCATCAAGGCAACGGCACACATGCCATCTTCCGGCAAGACGAGCGCGTTTTCACCTACTCGATCCACGGCGAACGAAACTACCCGAGCGCGAAAGAACCCGGTGATCTCGATGTCGGCCTGCCGCGCGAAGTCGGTGGTGACGACTATCTGGCAGCTTTGACCGAAACCTTGCCTGCGAGCCTCGATCGCTTCCCGGCCGATCTTGTCATTTGGATTTCCGGCGCCGATGTGCACGAAGATGACCGCTTCGGTCAGATGCGGCTGACCACCGCCCAAATGGCCGAACGCGACCGGATGGTTTTATCCTGGTGCCGCGAGCGGGGCTTGCCCGTAGCGGCACTCTACGGCGGCGGATACAACCGCGAGCCCGGAATGACGGCGCGCCTGCACGCCAACACCATTCACATCGCTGCCGAACTCCACCAATTCACCCAAGGTAGAAACGAGCGGCCCGCTCGTCCGTTCGATACACCGCGGACACGCGAGCCGCGCGCCCCTGCCTCCAAACATGAGGCTTGCCCTTGACCATGTCACTCCCGCCGCTCGAACTCGTCGTCGCCCGCCACAACGAAGACCTCGCGTGGCTCAAGCGTGTGCCCGGCGATTTCCGTATCACGATTTACGACAAAGGCGACGGCACCAGTGGCGGCAAACAATTGCCCAACGAAGGACGCGAGGCGCACACTTATCTGCATCACCTGGCGGATCGCTACGAGTCTCTTGCCGAGACGACCGTTTTTGTCCAAGGCCATCCCTTCGACCACGCGCCGGATCTGCACAAGAAGCTCGGGGCTTATGCCGATGGCAGCGAGACGATCGCCGATTTCCATTGGCTCGGCTTTCTCGCCGACACGGACGACGCGCGCGGACGCCGCCTCTTTGTGCCTTGGAGCAAGAACCCCGGACGGGAGGAGCTGCAGCTTGATCGTTTCCACGAGGAACTCTTCGGCGCCGCAGGGCCGCAGATGTATCGGTTCTTTGTCGGGGCCCAGTTTGTTGTCCGGCGCGACACGGCGCACCGGCGGCCGCGGGAATTTTACGAAAAGGCGGCTGAACTCGCCGTCCGCTTTCCCCATGCCCCGCACTGTTTCGAACGGTGCTGGGACGCCGTATTTTCTTGTGACGGGACGGCCGGTCGAGTCCCTGCCGGACAAACAACCGCCTACTTCAAACCGATCAAGCGCCTCTCGGCCCAGCCGAACCTCGAACCGGCTCACTCCTCTTCTGCCCCCACCCTCGATTGACTCGCCATCCTCCCCTTGTGCGCCACGTGCGTTCGCGCTAAATTCCGGTTTGTGATCGCGAATCGGACCCCCGAAAACCACGACCCGATCACCTGGGTCGGGCGCGTGCCTGTTTTTGCCACAACGATTATCGTGGCGCTCTACGTGGCGAGCATGGTGGCCGTCACACTCCTTGGTGCCTTCGGTTCGGACTTTATCCTGTCGAAGCTTCCTTTCGACAGCATTGCCGCATTGCGCGACTGGGAGCTCTGGCGATGCCTGACCTACGCGTTTGCCAACCCGCCGGACCCGTGGTTCGTCATCGAGTTGGTCATGCTCTACCTCTTCGGGCGCGATGTGGAGCAGTTCCTCGGCCGCGCCGGCTTTGTCAGGCTTTATCTCGGACTGCTCCTCCTCGGCCCGTCCCTGCTGATTGCCGCGACGCTCGCCACGGGTCTGGACTTCAAGTTGACGCAACAATGGGCCAACTTCGGCATCTTCATCGCTTTCGCTGCGCTTTATCCCAACGCGCAACTGGTTTTCCAAATCACGGCCAAGGTCTTTGCCTGGGTTCTCCTTGGTGTCAACGTGCTTCAACTCGTGTATAACCAGCAGTGGCCGCAAGTCAGCGTGCTTCTCGCCACCTCCGCCCTCGCTTGGTATGCCATCCGCCACGGAGCGGCGCTCAATTTCGATTTTCTCTCCCGTCTCCGCCCCGTGTCGCACCGCACCGGCCGTCCGCGCCTCCGCGTCATGCCCCCGCCGCAGGATGCACCCGTCGACCCGCACCGCATCATCGATCCCTTGCTTGATAAGATTTCCCGCGACGGCCTGGCCAGCCTGACCCGTCGCGAACGCGAGCAACTCGAACGCGCCCGCACCGTCCTTCTCGAGAAAGACAGGGGCTGACGCGATGGAGAGCAGCCGTGCAGCCACCCGGACCGACGGGCGCGAACTCGAAGACCCGTGCTACGTCAATGCCATGTCGCATTTCTACCGCGGCGAACTCGGCCGCATCATGGTCTGGCGCCAGCGGCTCGATATCACCACGACTTGGGCCATCACCAGCACGACAACGATCATCACGGTCGCCTTTTCCTTCCGCGATATCCCGCACATCATTTTCTTTTTCAACCTCGCCATCGTCTGGATGATGCTCTGGATCGAGGCCCGGCGTTACCGGTTCTATGACGCCTTCCGCGGACGCGTCCGCATGCTCGAGTCGCACTTTCTCGTCTCGGTGGTCTCGCGCAACCCGGCGCTGCTCGGCGGCGATTGGCAGAAGCTGGTCTGCGAAGATCTGATCCTGCCGT
>JAFMJK010000146.1 GCA_017853515.1 Chthoniobacterales bacterium
CGCCGGTGAGAAATGTCCCCGAGACCGTGTAGGTTTTGCTGCCGCCCGGATTGTTCTGCACCGCGGTGAATCCGCTGATCGAATTGGTCGAGAGAACCAGTGTCGGTGCGGTCGAGATAACATTGCCGGATACATCGAGAATTTTTGCGGCGCTCACTCCTCCGCCGGAGTGCGTGACCGTTCCTGTAACCGTGCCCGGCGCGCCCGAGGCGGCCAAGCGGACATAGACGGTTGCGTTGCTCAGCGCACCAGCCGTGGGCGAGAGATTGAGGAAACTCGCGAACGAAACGTTGTTTGCGCTCACCTCGAGACCGGGCGAGGCGGATACCGTAACTTCTCCCGTCAGATTGGCTCCCGTCACGGTGTAGCTTGAGCCCGTTCCCGGATTGTTTTGCAGCGCGGAGAGTCCGGTGATGTTGTTGGTCGACAGAGAGAGGTTTGGTGCCGTCGAAACGACATTGCCCGAAACGCTGAGACTTGCGCTCGCGCTTCCGCTGGTGTGCGTGACTGCGCCGGAGAAGGTGCCGGCTGTCGCACCTGCTTTGATCCGCGCGTAGAGTTGGGCACTCAGCACGCCCGTGATTTCCGGATCGATGGTTTGCGAGCCGGCGAATGAGGAGCCATTCGTGCTCACCTCCAAATTCGTTGACGCTGTCACCGTGACGGCGTTGGTCAGATTCGAACCCGTGAGCGCGTAGACAGCGGGTGTTCCCGCGGCGCCCTCGTTGGCGGTGAGTCCCGAGAGCGATGTCGGGCTCAAGCCCAGCGTCGGTGTGCTTCCGGCTGTCACGGTGAAAGGCTCATAACTCGTGTCCGTGCCGTTGGCGCCTGTCACCTCGATGAATCCGCTGGTCGCTCCCGACGGCACGTTGACCGTGATACTGTTGGCGCTGGACGATATCACCGCAGCCGGCGTGCCGTTGAAGCTGACCACCGGCGAGACGAAATTGAAGCCGCTGATCGTCACCGACGTGCCGACTGCGCCGAGCGTGGGATTGAAGGTGGTGATGACCGTGGGTGTGTTCGGCCCCGTGCCGGTATCAACCAGGTTCTTGAGGTAGATCGCCGTGCTGAGGTTGGTGATCGCGTCGAAAAAAGTGAATCCGGTCACATCTTCAATGGCTTCGACCGAGGTGATGTAGCTCTGCCACGGGCCGAGGCCCGTGCTGGTGTTGGGCGTGAGCAGGGCGATGACACGCGCCGATGTCGTGATGCGCTGATTGGCAGGCGTGGCGCTGGTCGCGTTGGGAATTTCCACCGCGATTTTCCAGACCGATCCGGGGATGGACATCTGGTTGTTCAAACGCGAGCCAGTGAATTGGCCCGGACCGGAGATAATGACCACCTCGTCGCCGTCGGCTGCCATATCGCGGCAGTATGTTTCGAAATTGGCCCACAAACCTTGGTTGTTTTGCGAGGCCTGCGGGATGATGTTGCTCATCCGGAAAGTCACCTGGTTGTTGGTCAAATCCTTGGTGCGATCGGCGGAGGGTGTCATGTGGCCGCGGTCCCAACCCGTGCCGAAGGTCGCCGTTCCGATCTTGAGGTAACCCGAAGGAAGCAGTTCCTCGGTCTGCCAGTAATCTGTGCGCGCCTGGTTTCCATCGTCGGCCAGCGAATAACTCCATCCGACCCAGTTCGCTTGATGGGTGTTGTCATTGTACGAAATGACATATTGCGCGCGCTGGTTGATGAGAAATTTCGTCCGACTGGCGCTGTTTGTTGAAGCCCCGTCCGGATTGCCCAGCGGCATCTGGTATTGCGGACCGAGGCGTCCTTCAGCGGGGGTGGCCAGAATCAGCCAAGCAAGCGCGCCGCAAAAGATTGCGGCCAACTTTCGGGAGGTCGGGTGCACGGGATCTTCGCTGTTACGTGGCGGCGCGAAAAATGGGCGCCCCACCTTGAACTATAACAACACCCGCTGCCCAAACAAGTTAGGAAGAAAACTTCTCCTGAAGGAAAACCAAAAAAACGCCCGAAACCGGGCCCGGTCAGGCTGTTTTGCGCCGGCCGAACCAAGCGATGGCCAGGCCTCCGGTGAGGAACATGAAGAGACAGTAGACCACCGAGGGCATGGCGATGTGCGGGCTGTCGAGCAGGCCCAAGGTGATGCCGAGGGCGAGCGTGCCATTCTGGATTCCTGCCTCGATGGAAACAGTGATCCTTTGCGCCTGCGACAATCCGGCCACCCATCCGGCGGCGAAGGCGAGGGTCATGGTGAGCAGATTAAGTGTGATGGCAGCCGGCCCGGCCACGGCGAATTGGTGCGCGAGGTTGTCCTCCCGCGCCACGGCCGCGGCGATGATCAGCGCGAGAAAAACGAGAGAAAAAATATTGGCCGGACGCTCCAGGCGTCGAGCCAAAGCCGGCCGCGCGCGCCGCACCGCCATGCCGCAGAGAATCGGCACGATGGTCACGACGGTGAGTTGGCCGAGCGTTTTCCAGAACGGCAGTGCTACCGCCGCGCCGCTCCCCATGAACCAGTTCATCGACCATCCGACGATCCATGGAATGGTGAACACGCAGACCATACTCGAGATAGCAGTGAGCGTGACCGAGAGCGCCGTGTCACCCTTGGCCAAGTGCGTGATGACATTCGAAGTGGCCCCGCCGGGGCACGCGGCGAGCACCATCAGCCCGACGGCCAGTTCGCCGGGCAGACGGAAAAGCACGGCAAGTGCGAAGGCGACGGCCGGCAGCATGAGCAGCTGACAAAACAGCCCGACGATTTTCGCCTTCGGCTTGAGGATGACGCGTCGGAAGTCGTCCGGCGCGAGACTCAGCCCCATGCCGAAAAGAATGGCAAAAAGCGCGATGGGCAAGGCGAGTTGCTTGAGGATTTCGCCGGACATCCCGCCAAAATGCCGGACGAACCGTCAGGCGTCGATCACCGACGACGAGGTGTGGGGAGTAGTTCCTGGCGCCCAGGCGCAGCGCTGGCGTCCCTCAGGCAAACGCCGCGATCCGGTTTTCCTTCGCCTCAGCAATCCGCGCTTTCCAGCGCGGCATCCACTCGATCGGCGGCGGCCTCGAGCTGCTCTTTCAGGTCGTGCAGCGCGGTCCAAGATTCGGCGATATCCGGTCCCCATTCGCCCTCGAGCCCTTCGAGCTTGGCGTTGGGCGAGGGGTGACAGGCGAGATTTTCTTCGATGAGGCACGCGATGGTTCGCAGTGCGGGCCCATGGTAAGGCAAATTCAGTTCAAGACGGTGCGAAACCTTCGTCGGCTTGGTCATACCATGGAAATGTTTCACTGATCCGGCTTGCGCGCAAGCGATCCGGACAACTTTTTTCAGGCCCCGGCGAGGGAGGCGAGGCAATCGGGGGTGACTTCGGCCATCGATCCGACGGCGGCATCCGCGGGGCCGAGAGCCTCGAGGGGATGGGTCGTGGCCACGGCGAGCACCGGCATGCCGGCCCGCTTGGCCGCTTCGATCCCGACCAGCGCGTCCTCGATGACCACGCAGTCCGCGGGTGCGGCCCCGAGGCGTTCTGCGGCGAGGAGGAAAATGGAAGGGTCGGGTTTGCCGTGCACGACTTCCTCACCGGAGACGATGACGCGAAAAAATTTGCGGAGATCCATGAGATCCAGAAGGCAGTCAAGGTTGGCGCGTTCGGTTGACGAACCGATGGCACAGGGGATTTCGGCGGCCTGCAGTGCCGAGAGCAATTCCCGCACGCCGGGAAGGGGGTCGATGCCCTTCTCGCGGACCAGCGAGCGGTAAATCTCTTCTTTTTCGTGCGCGAGAGCATCGACCTCCGCCGGATCTGCGGCCCAGCCGAGATCGGGAATGATCGCGTTGTTCTTTTTCCCGAACCCTCGCTTGAAATGGTCCGCGGGGAGGGCAAGTCCGCGTTTTGTCGCGAGGATTTCCCAGCTGCGTTCGTGGTGCGCCGAGGAATCGACGACCACGCCGTCCCAATCGAAAATGACCGCGCGGAGCATCAGAGTCCCGCGTCGGTCACGGCACCGGTCGAGGCGCTCGTCGCCAGGGCGCCGAACTTGGCCAGCACGCCGCGGCGATAACGCGGGGCCGGCTTTTTCCACTTCGCTTTGCGGCGTTTCAATTCGGCCGCGGGCACCTCGATGGTCAGGCGGTGCTTGATCGCATCGATTTCGATCGTGTCGCCGTTTTTGATCAAGGCGAGCGGACCGCCGTCGAAGGCTTCGGGCGTGATGTGCCCCACGACAAATCCGTGCGTTCCGCCGGAGAAACGTCCGTCGGTGATCAACGCGACCTCCTTGCCGAGGCCTTTGCCCATCACAGCCGAGGTGGGTCCGAGCATTTCGCGCATGCCGGGTCCGCCGCGCGGCCCCTCGTAACGAATGACGATGACATCGCCCTTCTTGACGCCGCCCTTGAGAATCGAAGCAAGTGCCGCTTCCTCGGAATCGAAGACGCGCGCTTTGCCGCGGAATTTTTCGCCTTCTTTGCCGGTGATTTTCGCCACCGCGCCGCCCGGCGCGAGGTTGCCGTGGAGAATGACGAGGTGGCTGTCTTTTTTGACGGGATCCTTCAGCGGGCGGATGACTTGTTGGCTCTTCGGGTAAGGTTTGAATGGCGCGAGGTTCTGTTTAAGCGTTTTGCCCGTCACCGTCATGCAGTCGCCGTGGAGCAACCCGGCGGAAAGCAGTTCCTTCATCATCGGCACGATGCCTCCGATGGCCACGAGTTCGGACATGAGGTATTTGCCGCTCGGTTTGAGATCGGCCAGCACGGGCACGCGGCGTCCGATCTTGGTGAAATCGTTGATGTCCAGCTTCACGTTGGCCGCGTGGGCCATGGCCAGCAGGTGGAGGACGGCGTTGGTCGATCCGCCCAGGGCGATGATCACGGTGATGGCGTTCTCGAAGGATTCGCGTGTGATGATGTCCGAGGGCAGGATGCCGCGCTTCAGCAAATTGACCACGGCCGCACCCGCATCGCGCGCATCGGTCTTTTTGTGCGCGGATACCGCGGCCTGGGCCGAACTGTTCGGCAGGCTCATGCCCATTGCTTCGATCGCCGAGGCCATGGTGTTGGCAGTGTACATGCCCCCGCAGGATCCGGCGCCGGGAATGGCGCAGGACTCGATTTTTTGCAGTTCTTTGTTGTCGATTTTTTTCGCCGCGTGCTGACCCACCGCCTCGAAGACCGAAACGACGTCGAGGTTCCTTCCGTTGATGCAGCCCGGCAGAATGGTGCCGCCGTAGACAAAGACCGCGGGGCGGTTGAGCCGCGAAACAGCCAGCATGCAACCGGGCATGTTTTTGTCGCATCCGCCGATGGCGACGAATCCGTCGAAGCCCTCGCAGCCCACGACCGTCTCGATCGATTCGGCGATGACTTCGCGCGAAACCAGGGAATATTTCATCCCCTCGGTGCCCATGGAGATGCCGTCGGAGATGGTGATGGTGTTGAAGATGACCGCTTTGCCGCCTGCCGCATTGGCTCCTCCGGCCGCCTCGCGGGCCAGAACGTCGATGTGCATGTTGCACGGCGTGACCATGCTCCATGTCGAGGCGATGCCGATCTGCGGCTTGGCGAAATCTTTCTCCTGGAATCCGACCGCATAGAGCATGGCGCGGCTCGGCGCGCGCTCGGGTCCGTCCAGGACCTGCGAGGAGTATTTGCGGAGGATGCTCTTTTTCGGACGGGCGGATTTTTTGCTCACGGCTCGAGCGTAGCCGCGCGCGCGCCGCGGGTTAAGCGCAAAAGGAATCC
>JAFMJK010000147.1 GCA_017853515.1 Chthoniobacterales bacterium
TTTTCGCCGCGGCGAGCGAACTCGGAGCTTTTCTCAGCGAGACGACCCCAGAGCGCATCGGTGCGCTCAAGCAATTCGGTCTCAAACTCGGCACGGCCTACCAAGTCTACGATGACTGCCTCGATCTGGTCGGTGACGAGGAGGAAATCGGCAAGACTCTCGGCAGCGATCTGCGCAAAGGCAAACTCACCCTACCTCTGATTTTTCTCCTCCAATCGGCCCGCCGCAACGGGACGCACGAGAAGGTCAGCGAGTTGCTGCTCGGAGGCGACGAGGTCGAGGCCGAGAAGATAGGCCTGCTCCTCGCCGGATGCGGTGCCATGAAACAGACCGCGGAAGCCGCCCACGCTTTGGTCGCCGAAGCCTTGGAGTCGCTTGACCTCTTGGACGACAACCGTTTCACCGCCGGTCTCAGGGGTGTGGCGGAATACTTGCAGGCGCTGATCAAGCGGGTCGCGGGGGAATGAGGGTAGGGGCACGCGGCTCGCGTGCCCGATCGAAATCCGAGCGGACGAGCGGGCCGCTCGTCCCTACCTTATGGAGGCGGGGCTGGCGCCGAAGAAGGCACCTTGCTTATGCTTCGCCTTGTGGCGACGCCCAAAATCAAGGATTGGCCCGAAGACGAGCGGCCGCGGGAGAAATTGATGCATCGCGGGCCGGACGCGTTGAGCGATGCGGAGTTGCTGGCCATTTTTCTGCGCACCGGGACGCCGGGGCGCACGGCGATCGATGTCGGGGAGGAGATGATCAACGCGGCGGGCGGATCTTTGGCGCGAATGGCACCGATGACCGTGAAGGAGTTGCGCAAGCTGGCCAAGGGCGTGGGTCTGGCCAAGGCCTGCGAAATGGCCGCGGCCTTCGAGGTGGGCAAGCGGCTGGCGCGGCAGACGGCGCAGAGCGAGCCGTTGGGGACACCGGAGAAGATCTACGGATTCATGGGGCCGCTGTTGCAGAACCTGCCGCGGGAGTCTTTGCGTGTCGTTCTCCTCGATACGCGTCACAGGTTGATCCACATGGAGGAAGTATCGCTCGGGACGATCAATGAAAGCCTGGCCCATCCGCGGGAGATTTTGCGTCCGGCCATCAGTCATGGCGCTTACGCTTTCGTCCTGGTGCACAACCATCCTTCCGGCGACCCGGCGCCCAGCGAGGCCGACCGCTCCCTGACCCGCCGCATCCGCGAGGCGGCGGATTTGATGCAGATTCATCTGCTGGATCATGTCATCGTCGGTCGGGAGCGCCCCGGGGCGCCGCCTTACTTCAGCTTCAAGGAGCATGGATTGCTGTGAGCAATAGTTGAGGGTTGAGGGTTGAAAGTTGAGGGAGGAGCAGGGGATGATGCTTAAAGGGCACGGCACCCTGCATTTCTCTCAACCCTCAACTCTCAACTTCTCCATGAAGATCCATCCCACCGCGATCATTGCAGACGGCGCCAAACTGGCGGCCGATGTCGAGGTCGGCCCTTTTTCGATCATCGGCTCGGAGTCGGAGATCGGTCCGGGTTGCGTGCTTGGCGCCAATGTCATTCTCGAAAACCGGGTGGTGCTCGGCGAGGGCACGAAGGTCGGCCACGGAACGATCCTTGGAGGCAATCCGCAGGCGCTTGGCTTCGATCAGTCGCGCCGCGATACCGGCGTGCGTGTCGGGAAAAACAACACGATCCGCGAGCATGTCACGATCAACCGCGCCACGCAGGAAAACTCCGACACCGTGGTGGGCGACGACAATTTCCTCATGACCGGCTGCCACTTGGCCCACGATTGCCGGATCGGCAACGGTGTGATCCTGGCCAACACCGTTCTCATGGCCGGTCATGTCGAGGTGGACGACGGAGTTTTTCTCGGAGGCGGTTCGGTTTTTCACCAGTTCATCCGCATCGGAAAGCTGGCCATGGTGCGTGGTGGTTGTCGCTTCAGCAAAGACATCCCACCTTTCTGCGTCGGCGCCGGGACCAATCTGGCCATGGGCCTCAACTCCATTGGGTTGCGGCGAGCGGGTCTTTCGGCCGAGGCGCGGCTGCAGCTCAAGAGGGCATTCCGGTTGCTCTATTTGACCAACCTCAACGTGAGTCAGGCCCTCGAGGCCGCCGATAAAGAGACCTGGGGGCCGGAAGCGAAGTTGTTTTTCGAATTCGTGCGCGGGGCGAAGAAAAAGGGGATTTGCGATTACTCGGGCAAGGAACTTGGGGCCGACGAGTAGTCCGTATTTCGCCCTTCTCGCCAACACAAACATGGAGTTCCCCGCGAGCCGACAGGGAGCCCTCGAGCGGTTGGAGGGGTTTCTGTCCGGGGCGCCGCGCTATGCCGCGAGGCGCAATCATGTCCTGCCGGGACACCCCCACGTGTCGCGTTTGTCCGCGGCGATCCGTCACCGGTTGATCACCGAGGCCGAAGTGGTGGAGGCAACTTTGCGGCGCTATCCGTTCCGCGCGGTCGAAAAATTCCTCCAAGAGGTGCTATGGCGTTCCTATTGGAAGGGTTGGCTCGAGATGCGGCCGCAGGTTTGGCAGCACTACACGGCGTCAGTTCAACGAAAACCGGACGACGGTCAGGCGCGAGCCGTTGCCGAGGGTCTTTCCCGGTCGGGCATCATGAACCACTTCGCCCGCGAGTTGCTTGAGACGGGCTACATGCACAACCACGCGCGCATGTGGTGGGCGTCGTATTGGATCCACCATTGCGGGCTGCCGTGGGAGCTGGGGGCGGATCACTTTTTCCGGCACTTGCTCGACGCCGATCCGGCGAGCAACACGCTGAGTTGGCGATGGGTCGCCGGGCTGCAGACGCGGGGCAAGACCTATTTGGCCACGGGGCAAAACATCGGCAAATACTGCGCGCCGGAAATTCTCGCGGCGGCCGGCGGCGTCGGATTCGAGGAGGGCGTCGTCGCGCGGACGGCCGGCGGGGAAGAGCGCGAGGATGAAAGTGCTTCGCCTCTTGAGGAACTGCCCGCCGAATGCGAATTTCGCAATGGCGAGAAGACCGCCGTGGTTTTGCACGACGAGGATCTTTGCCTCGAAAACAGTCCGCTCGCTAACGTTCGTCCGGCTCTGGTGCTGCAATTTTTTCCGGAGACCGATTCGCCCTTGCCCGCACCTCGGGCTGAATGGTTGGCGGAGGCGAGAGCCGACGCGTCCCGACGCGCCACGGAGCACTTCGGTTGCCCAGTTCAAGGGTGCAGTAGCCGGGAGGATTTGCTGCGCGAGTCCGTGCAGCAAGGTGTCACGAGTCTGCTGATGCTGCAGCCTTGCGTCGGTCCTTTGCGCGATGAGTTGAGCGGGCTATCCGAGGAACTTGCCGGGTGCGGCATGAAGTTCGTGCGTTTGCGCCGCAAATGGGATTCGGTGCTCTTGCCGCACGCATCTCGCGGCTTCTTTCCTTTCTGGAACAAAGCAGGACGGTTGCTCGCGAAGTCCGGCACGGAGACGCTGACATGAGGGGCGTGGCCAAGGCGGATTTGCCGGAAAAACTTTGTGCGGCCTGCGGTCGTCCTTTCCGCTGGCGCAAAAAGTGGGCGCGCGATTGGGAATCGGTGCGTTTCTGCAGCGATGCCTGCCGGACCGGACGTCGCGAGAAACGGATGCGCCTCGAAGGTAAAGCCGGTGCGGCGTTTGGACGCCGCGCCGAGTGATCAGGCCTCGGCGTTCTCTACTTCGTCTTCCTGGCTCTGGCTGACCACCGGGGCCATGGCTTGGAGTTTTTCTCCGTCGCTCAGGCCTATGAGGCGCACGCCTTGGGCGTTGCGGCCGGTCATGCGGATCTCGCTCACGCGGGTGCGCACGCTTTGGCCGCCGCTGGTGATGAGCATGATTTCGTCGGTTTCGCGGACGCTCAAGGCGCTGACCACCTCGCCGGTCTTGTCGGTGACCTTCATGGTGATGATGCCTTTGCCGCCGCGTTTCTGCAGACGGTATTCGTCGAATTCGGTGCGTTTGCCCACGCCATTCGCGCCGGCCACGAGGAGGGTGGAATCGGCGACGACGAGGGCGGCGCCGATGACGAAATCCTTTTTGTCCGGACGGATGCCCCACACGCCGGTGGCGGTGCGGCCCATGTCGCGGATGTCTTCCTCGCTGAAGCGGATGCTCATGCCGTCCTTGGTGATGAGCACGATCTCGTTGTGACCGTCGGTCATCAGCGCGGCGATGAGTTCGTCGCCATCCTCGATGTTGATCGCAATGATGCCGCCCTTGCGGATGTTGCGGTAGGAGGAGAGGTTGCTCTTCTTGATCACGCCCGTCTTGGTGGCGAAGAGGATGTGGAGGTTTTCGTCCCACGTCTCGTCCTTGCCCGCGCCTGTTTTCGACTGTATGCGCATGACGGCGGCGATCTCCTCGCCGGGTTTGAATTCGAGAAGGTTGGCAATGGAGCGGCCTTTGGCCGCGCGGCCCATTTCGGGGATGTTGTAGGCTTTCTCCACGTAGCAGCGGCCTTTCTTGGTGAAAAAGACCAGATAATCGTGGGTGCTGGCGGTGAAGAGGTGCTCGACGAAGTCGTCTTCCTCGTTCTCGGTCGTCGCCTCGCGGGTTTGCATCCCGATGACGCCTTTGCCGCCGCGTTTCTGGGCGCGGTAGTTGCTGACCGCGGTGCGCTTGATGAAACCGCGGTGGGTCACGGTGATGATGCAGCCCTCGTTGGTGATGAGGTCTTCGATGTTGATCTCGCCTTCGTCGGGGACGATGTCGGTGAGACGCGGGCCGGCGTATTTCGTTTTGATCTCGCGCAGCTCGGTTTTGATGATGTCGAGCACGCGTTCCTCGCGGGCGAGGATGTCCATGAGATCTTCGATCGTGGAGAGGAGTTCCTTGTATTCGCCGAGCACCTTGTCGCTCTCCATCCCGGTCAGTTGGTAGAGGCGGAGTTCGAGGATGTCGTCGACCTGCTGTTCGCTGAGGAGGTATTCGCCGTCGGTCAGGCGGTCTTCGCGGCGGACTTTCACCCCGAACTTTTCGACCTGTTTGCGGGTGAATTCGAAGGCGAGGAGTTTGACTTTGGCTTCTTCGCGGTTTTTCGATCCGCGGATGATGCGGATGAATTCGTCGAGGTTGGCCAGGGCGATGAGGAAGGCCTCGAGTTTTTCCGCGCGGACTTCGGCTTCGCCGAGGAGGTGGCGGGTGCGTCGGAGGACGACTTCGCGGCGGTGCTCGATGTAGCAGGAGATCGCTTCCTTGAGCGAAAGGAGCTTCGGCTTCCCGTGGTCGATGGCCAGCATCGTGATGGGAAACGAGGACTCGAGCGCGGTGTGCTTGTAGAGGTTGTTGATGACGACCTTCGGGTTGGCGTCGCGCTTGAGTTCGACCACAACGCGCGTTTTTTCATCCGATTCGTCGCGGATGGCGCTGATGTCCGTGATGGTCTTCTGGTTGACGAGATCGGCGATCCGCTCGACAAGGGTGGCGCGGTTGACGTTGTAGGGGATCTCGGTGATGACGATCTGCTCGCGGTTGCCCTTGAGTTCCTCGACGCCGGCTTTGCCGCGGACTTTGACCGAGCCGCGGCCGGTTTCGAGGTATTGGCGGATGCCGCCGACGCCGCAGAGTTGGCAGCCCGTGGGGAAGTCGGGGCCTTTGACGTGCTTCATCAGGCCGTCGAGCGTGATGTCGGGCTTGTCGATCTGGGCGCAGATGGCGTCGATGACTTCGCCGAGGTTGTGCGGCGGCATGTTGGTCGCCATGCCGACGGCGATGC
>JAFMJK010000148.1 GCA_017853515.1 Chthoniobacterales bacterium
TCATCGTCACCTGCGCGCCGGATAAAATCCCACCTGATCTCATCGCTCAATTGAAAGACGGCGGACGGATGATCGTCCCTGTCGGCGGCGGCATGGAGCAGGAGCTTGTGCTCTTGCGCAAACATGGCGACAGAGTAGAGAAGCAATCCGTCCTCCCTGTCCGCTTCGTGCCGATGACGGGCGAGGCCAACAGCATAGAGTAGCTGAACACAGCACAGCGGCTGTCCTGCTCGGGCTGAACCGCTCGATCGGCGCTAATGGAGCACCGGACTGCAACAATCAATCCATTGCTTGACGACGAGAAACCGCAGAAGCGTCTTCGTGTTGCTGATGGGGGCGCGCAAACTGAGCATCGCCTGGAAATGATCGGCTCCTTGCGGCAACACCGGCTTGAGAACGTCGCGGCCCAACCGCGCCATTCCCCGTCTGGCGAGACCACCGAAGCGATATCCGTCCGACTCCCGGCAGCTGTGGAAAGCGGCAAGTAATCTCCGGCGGTCGTAGAGGGCCCATACCCCGCTTTCCTCGTCATCCAGCTGGCTTTTCAGGTATCGGCGCAATGGGGAGTCGCTGCTGCGCAGCTTCGCCCAATCCTCCAGTCCGTCGGCGCCGGCATACCCGACTGCGTGCAATTCGGGAAACTCGCGCGCCACCAGCAAGCGAAGCAAGCGTTTATCGGACCGCAGAGCTTCCGGAACAAAGCAGAGCAGATCCAGCACCTCGTCGGCCAACAGGGGGTTGGAGTGCTCCAGGAGGCGCTGCTTGAAGACCGCACAGGAGTTGAGGTAGTTCTGCAGTCTTTGGGTGAAATAAAGTTGGTCTTTAAGCTGGTTCCAAAGCACCCCGGAAGCCTTCGCAACGAGAGCCCCGGCCTGAGCCTCACTCGCGGATTCGAGCAGCTTCGCCGGGCCGGGACGGAAAAATTCGGCAAACCCCTCGACAAGTCCGAATCGCCGAAGACCGACGCGCGCGAGGGCCCCCTGGGGCGAAAGCGCCGGCTTTTTCCAACCGAATGTTTCGTCGCCTCTTACCACCCGCCGAATGCCGCCCGCCTGCAGTTGGTGCATGAGGCGGAACTCCTGCGGATGAAAAGCCGCCACGTCGGACTGATATTCGGTGACCGCGGCAGCTTCTTCGAAAAGCGTTCCGTAATCCGGCAGATCCCGCTCGAGGAACTGATGTCTCGCGCCACAAACGGCGGCAAGCTTACCCGCTATCGCGGCGTCCGTTCCCGGAAGGCAGTCGCCGGTCCCCCATGATACGGTGCACAAGCCGGCCGTGCGACGCGCATACCCAAGAATGGCCCGCGAATCGACTCCCCCGCTGAGAAATACTGCCGTCTCTCCGGGCGTCCCGCCGATCGAGGACTCGACCGCGTTGCAAAGCGTTCGACCCAAGCGATCGAGCAACTCTTGCTCATCGACCGGTTCACGCGACCCGGGAGCAAATTGCCAGTAGACCAACTTTTCCGCGAACCCATTTCGCACGCGAAGGGCCTGTCCGCCGGCCAGCCTGCGAACGCTGCGAAACAACGTTGTGTCCTCGAGGAGATGACCGGAGAGAAGGAGCGAACTCAAAGCGCCGAAGTCCGCATCGCGGGACACCCCGGGCAAGGAAATCAAAGCCCCGCATTCCGAAGCGAAACAAAGGTGGCCAAGGCACCGCGTGTAGTAGACCGGCTCGGACGCAGTGCGGTCGGCAACGACTGTGTAAGATTCTTCGCGAGAATCCCTCAGGGCAGCACTGAACGACCCGCGAACGCCGGAGAGCCAAACATCTTCGGATCGGCGGAAACTCATTTTGCCATAAGTGATACCCTCGAGAAATCCGGGCATACCGACTGGTCCATGCTGGAGGGACGCAAGGCCGCAGCTTGCGAAACACGCGTTGCCTGTCGGGCACTCCCACCTGCTGGAGGTATAGAAGGGCTCCGACTTCGAAGCCTCGAGCATCAAGGCGACCAGTTGGCCGGGACCATAACCGCTGTTTGCCGGTGCCAGCCTGATTGCTCCGAAAATTCCGGGCATCACCGCAGACTCCTCTCCGTTTTGCGGGTGCTCGCGTCGACCGCGCAGGTAAAGAACAAGGACATCTGGAAAAGCTAAGCAGAACGTCAACCGGCAAAAGCGAAGCCCCGCAAGCCCGCAACACCGACTTTGGCGGCGAAGATGTTGCCCGCTTCCGGCTCCGGCGACGACTCTGCTTCATCGCGCCCTTTTTGCGCCGTGGTGAAAAAGAGAATATCCAGATCCTTTCCGCCGAAAGCCGGACAGGTGCAATTGGCCGCGGGGCATTCCACCTTGGCGAGCATTTCTCCCGTTGCGGGATTCCACCGGGCCAGACCATGACCGGCCCAGAGCGCGGTCCAGAGACAGCCTTCGGCATCGACCGCCAGTCCGTCGGGACGCCCGAGCGATTTGTCCACCTCGACGACCACACGGCGGTTGGCTATGGCGCCGGTCGCCGCATCGTAGTCAAAGGCGAAAACGCAGCCGGTCTTGGTATCGGTCCAATAAAAAGTCTTCTCGTCCGGCGACCACCCGAGGCCGTTCGAGTTCCCCGCTTGATCGATGAGTTTGGCGAAAGACAGGTCGGGCTCGATGCGCCAAAGGGCGGCCTTCTTGTCCGAACCATCATAGGCGATGGTGCCGGCGAACAACCGTCCGCGCGGATCGGGTTTGCCGTCGTTGAAACGGTTGCCCGGAATCTCCGCTTCCGGGCGGCAAAGGATCGTGAAGCTTCCGGAGTCAAAATCCATCCGCGCGATGCCGTCGCGAGTGCCGAGAACAAGATCGCCGCGCACCGTGGGTTGGACCAGGGAAACATGGCAAGGCGTCTTGCGCATTTCGTCGCGACCCGTCGCCGGATCGAACCGGTGCACCTCGCACTGCAAAATATCCACCCAATAAAGCCGCTGCTCCGCCGCAAACCAGCAGGCTCCCTCTCCCAGCGTGGCTCGCGCGGGCAGAACACAATCGCATCCGAACTTCTGCATCGCCCTTGCCTAGCGCGCAACCGGCACCGCGTAAAGACCGTGCGGCGAAATCATTCGGAGGTCGCCTCGGAGCGGCCGTCGAGCGCCGCTTCCAAAGCGTGCCACGGCAACAGCGCGCATTTGACCCGCGCCGGAAAATTCCGCACGCCGGCCAGCGCGATCAAGTCGCCATCGACCTCCGGGCCCCCGGCAACAAGCATGGCGCGCACACGCTGAGAAAGATTCCTCACCTCGCTTTCGGACTGTCCTTTGCAGCGGAGGGTCATGAGGGACGCCGAAGCCCGCGAAATGGCACAGCCTTGCCCGGTGAAGGAAACGTCGTCCAAAGTTCCGTCTTTTCTGCGAACGTAAACCTTCACCGCGTCGCCACACGACGGATTCACACCCTGCGCCGCGCCATGGCAAGGGTCGAGGGCACGGAAATTCCGCGGGCGCCTATGATGGTCGAGGATGATCTCCTCGCTCAGTTCGTGGGGCGTCACGCCGGCGCTCAGTCAAGGACCCGCACGGGCAAGGAAACTTCGTTGCGCGTGTCGCGCGGGGCGGCGATGGGAGCGCCGGCGACTTCAACGATGTTCACGGCGGTCACGACCGGCGCCTCCTGTGCGTGCGCGGAGGGGACAATATTCAGATCCTTGCCGACCATATAGAGGAGACAGCCGGCGATGACAGTCAGGACGATGCGGGTGTAAGCGTCGATTTGCATAGGATGACGAACGTCCGCCCGCGCCGCTGCGGCGTCAAGCCGCAAGCAACTCACGCCGCACCCATGCGCCGAGCCGCTCCGCGCAATAGTCGAGGGATTCCTGCCATGAGCGCGCCGCGCCTTCGCCCGCGCCGTCGCTGACCTCTTTGACCAGCGTGACAGGGAGCCCGAATCCGCGCGCCACCCTCGCCACCGCGTAGCCTTCCATGTCGACCAAGTCGGCACGGAGCACGAGTTGCTCGCGCGCGGCGCCGCCGCTGACAAAGACGTCGCCCGAAGCCAGCGCCGGCCCGGAGCCCAGCTCGATCGGCTCACCGAAGCGCGTGCCGGTCAGGCCGAAGATGGCCTCATCATCGAAATCGTGCTGGATGACGCGCCCGATGACATGCGTGCCGTGCAGCCCTTCGCGCAAGGCGCCCGCCGTTCCGAGGTTGACAAGGCGCGAGGGCCTTTGCCGGGAAAGAATCGCGGCAAGCGAGGACGCGGCGCAAATTTTGCCGACGCCGGTAACGAGGATCGGCAACTCACCGACGTGCAGATGTGCCGCCTCTTCTTCGAGGGCCACGACCAGCAGGGGCCGGTCCAGGGAAATGTCGCCGTGCAATGTCATGCGGACATGAAAACCCAAATCCGCACGCAGGGCGAACATTCGCGCGGCATTGCCTTTTTCCCCGACGGCGCAGACACTTTCGGCCGCGCCCATGTTTTTCCTGACCCCAAGATACCGCAAGGAGGCCAAACTCGTCCTCCGCGCCGCGCGCAAGCTCATCCGCTACCGCAAGGACATCCTGCCCGAAGCGCAGCTGGTCGCATTGCGCGAGGGCTGCACGCGGCTCTCGGTCGCCCTGCGCCGGCGCAAGAAAGAGGATATCGTCGGCACGACCCAAAAGCTGCACTCCTTGTTCGACGAGGCGGCCCCAGCCCCGCCGCTCGCCGGGCTGCGCGAAAACACGGAAGTGATTCTTGTGGCACTGGTCATCGCCCTCGGCGTGCGCGCTTATTTTTTGCAGCCGTTCAAAATCCCCACCGGCTCTATGCAGCCGACGCTTTACGGCGTGACCGGAACGCCCACGGTCGAACCGCTGCCAAATCTTCTCGTCCGTGTCGTCGATTTCGTCCTGCGCGGCCGCACTTGGATCGACGTGACTGCCGAGCAGGACGACACGGTCATCGGCCTCCGCGAAGTCAGCCGCTTTCATTTTTTCACCTCGACCGAAATCGTCACGCGCGGCCGCACCTACAGCGTGCCCGCACCGGCCAACGTGGTGCGCGACGATTTCAAGATTTACCCGGGGCGCCCGCTGCGCGCGGGTGAACCGATCGTGCGGGGACACGCCGATTCCGGCGACCAGCTATTCGTCGACAAAGTCTCCTACAATTTCGTGCGCCCGAAGGACGGCGACGTCTTTGTTTTCAAGACGACCGGCATCCGCCGCATCGTCGTTCCGCCCGGCATGGGCTCGCAATATTACATCAAGCGACTGGCCGGGCTCGGGGGCCAGACCTTGCGCATCGAACCGCCGAATCTTGTCGTCGACGGAAAAGTCCCGGAGCTTCCTGTTTTCCGCAGGGTCATGGCCTGCCGCGACGGATACAACGGCTACTCGAACACGAGCGGGAGGGGCGAGGCCTTCCCCATACTCGGCTCGCCCGCCGACGAATACCGCGTTCCGGAGGCGAATTACTTCGCGCTCGGAGACAACAGCTACCACAGCAGCGACAGCCGCTACTTCGGCCCCGTGCCGGAGAAAAACCTGGTCGGTCGCGGGTTGGTCGTTTACTGGCCGTTCCTCGGGCGCTGGGGACTGATCCGCTGACCGGAAAAGTGCCGGATGGCGTCGGCCACGCCCTCGCCCCAGGGAAATGGCGAGACATAGCCACCGGCCGCGCGCACCGCATCCTTCACTTCGTCGACGGCGTTCTGCGG
>JAFMJK010000149.1 GCA_017853515.1 Chthoniobacterales bacterium
CATTAAAGAAAGATAACATCATGCCCGTTCGTCTTGGACGTTTCGAAATGCCCAAGTCTCTCGTCAAGGACGAGAAGACATCCACCGACACCTACGCGAAGTTCATCGCGGAACCCTTCGAGGCCGGTTACGGCCACACCGTCGGCAACTCGCTGCGCCGCGTGCTCCTCTCCTCGCTGGAAGGCGCCGCCATCACCTCGATCCAGATCGACGGTGTGAACCACGAGTTCCAGACCATCCCCGGCGTCGTCGAGGACGTCGTCGAGATCATCCTCAACCTCAAGAAGGTCAAATTCAACACGCACGACCACGACACGCACCGCGTCGTGCTCAACGTCAACAAAGACGGCGAAGTCACCGCCAAGGACATCGAGTCGACCAACAAGTGCGAAGTGCTCAATCCCAAGCAGCACATCGCCACGCTCGACAAGAAGATGAAGTTCTCCATCGAGATGAACGTCCGCAAGGGCCGCGGCTTCTCCACGGGCGACGAAAACAAAACCACCGACCAGGCCATCGGCGTCATCGCCATCGACTCCATCTTTTCGCCGGTCACCCGCGTGAAATACGCGGTCGAGGCCACCCGCGTCGGACAGCGCACCGACTACGACAAGCTCGTGCTCGAAGTCTGGACCGACGGCCGCATCACGCCCGATGAAGCGCTCCTGCAATCGTCCGCCATCCTCCGTCACCACCTCGACGTGTTCGTCGGCCATGACGACACGCAGGTCGAGTTCGACCAGACGCCGGAGGCGGTCAGCCAGGAAAACGCCAAGCTCAAGAAGCTGCTCAACATGTCGGTCAACGAGATCGAACTGAGCGTCCGCGCGGCCAACTGCCTGAACAACGCGAACATCACGACCGTCGGCCAGCTGGCCCTCAAGTCGGAAGCCGAGATGCTCAAATACCGCAACTTCGGCAAGAAGTCGCTCAACGAGATCAAGGACAAGCTCGAGGAACTCGGTCTCGGCCTCGGCATGAAGTTCGAATCCGGCCTCATCGAGATCCAGCCCGAAACCGAGCCGGTCGAAGAGGAAGAAGAAAAACAGTCCAAAAAGAAGTAAGCCATGAGGCACCAAAATAAGACCGTCAAACTCGGCCGTTCGCAGGCCCACCGCGACGCCTTGCTGGCCAACCAGGTCTGCAGCCTGATCATCCATCAGCGCATCCGCACGACCCTGGCCAAAGCCAAGGCCGCCCGGCCGCTCGCGGAAAAAATGGTCACCCTCGGCAAAAAGGGCACCCTTCATGCGCGCCGCACCGCGGCCGCGTATCTGCACCAGGCCGATGCGGTGAAAAAGCTGTTCAACGAAATCGCGCCCCGCTCGGCCACCCGCCAGGGCGGCTACACGCGCATCGTCAAACTCGGGCCGCGCAAGAGCGACAGCGCTCCCATGGCCGTGCTCGAGTGGGTTGATGCCGCCGCGATCGTCGAGACCGCCGCGGAACCGGCCACGGAAAAACCGAAGGCCGCGAAAAAATCCGCCCCGAAGAAGGACGCCGAATAGCACTCCCGCGGCAACCGCCGCAACTCACACGCACGCCGCCGCGGCCCGCAGCCCGGCGGCGTGTTTCTTTTTCCTCAGGTGGATCGCGCCGTCCCGGCGCGATATTCCACTCCGGCAATCGCGATGGGGACATCGCGATCCACCCTACGATCAAAGTCTGAAACCTTTGGGGGTCTGGTATGAAATACGCGTGCGATACCGCGCTCAAAAGTTTTGCACGTTTCGGTGTTCGGCGCGATGCCGTCACACGGGACTGACCAAGCGCAGTTTCGGATAGAGTTTCCGGAAATCAGCCGTGTTGCGCGTGAGCAGGCCGTCGAACCGCAAGGCGAAAGCCCCGATGAGAGCGTCGGCCACTGGACGCTTCGGATCACGCTGCGCAGCCGCCCGCCGATCGAGGATATGCCTCGCCCATGCCCGTGCGGCATGCTCTGTGTCGCTCACCTCCCACAACTCGTCGAAGTCGACATCCAGCGCCGACAGAAATTTGCGCAGCGAGCCAAGTTCACCGCCGAAAGCGGGAGCCAGTTCGACAAAGGTGACCGGGCTGACCGTCAGGCCGGCAGCAGACTTTTTCTTCAACAGCGCTTCGGACTCGGCCCCGAAGTCGGGATCATCGAGTCCGACATCGAGGAGCAGGCAGGTGTCGACAACCCACGCCATTCAGGACTTTTCACCCTCGCGGAGAATTTTCATCCATCCGGCTGTGGTGCCCGGGCCATCGGCGGCAAACTTTTTCATAAAACCACGCATGGATGTCTTGCCGCCGCGGCGCGGCACTTTCACGCGAACTTCGGTCTCGGACAAGCGCTTCCAGAGCAAAGTCTGACCCGGTCGCAGACCAAGTTCGCGCCGGATAGACGCCGGCATGGACACCTGCCCGCGGTCGGTCAATGTCGTCGCAATTTCGGCCACGATGCAATCTTATCATGTAACTTTATCATGTCAAACCAATGAACCCCGCGGAAAGGGAGCTTTCCCGCGTATGGCCCCATCCCAGTCATGGTCAGGCCAAGAGCTGCTACCGCTTATTCTTTGGCGGCGGTGATGGCCTGGGCGCAGGCTCTGCCAGGGCGGCGAGGAGTGATTGGCGATCGACGAGAAATATTTGGAGGAAGTTGCGCGGAATGAAGACGCGCTTGCCTTGGAGCTTGGCGGCCTGCGCCACTTTTTCATCGCGCGCTTTCCTTGCGGCTTCCATCGCTTGGGCTGCGGCTTCGTCCGGTTTTTGTCCATCGGCCACAACGGGCGCTGGCGGTGTCGCCGGATCGCCGGTTACTTCGACGGAAATTTCCGCGGGCAAATTGTCGGCCCCGCCTTCGCCGAAGGTCAGCGCGTAGCGCAGTCCTTCGAAAGAATCCAGCGTGACCGAGACCGGTTTTTCCCGGAGCGGTTTGAGCCGCGCGTCATCCGGGGCATCGGGCACATCGGCCACGGCCAATCCGGTGACGAGCGAGTCGATGTTGAGAAGTTTGGTCGGGTCGAGATTGTCGTTCTTTCCGGCGCCGGCCAGTTTCCACGCGGCGCCGGGCGCATCGCGTTCGATCGTCCAACGGCGATCTTTGCCTTCCGCTTTGACCTCGATGCGTTTGGGCGGTCCCGGCCGGAGGAAGTTTTTGTCGATCCATTGCGCCGGCGAAGTCTGCAGGTCGCTGAATGTTTCCGTGACGAGGTAGGCCGTGCCGGGAGCATCGGCCAACAGGAGGTATCGTCCGGTGACCATATCGCCGGCCATGCCCATCGGCCCGGCGTCCGGCGAGGAGGTCGAATGCGTCTTCCCCGCGACAAGCGCAGCCAGTTTTTTCCCGGAGGCGTCGAACAATTCGACCAGCGTTCCCGTCTCGGCGTCGGGCGCGCCGCCGGTCGGAAGCTTCAACACCAGCGCGGCCGCATCGCCTTCGCCCAAGGGCACGGTTTGCACGGGTTCGAGTTCGGCCATTTTACGCACCAGCGCGGAAATCTTGGCGAAGTTGGCCGGATAGTTTCCGCGCTCTTCGATGACCCAAGTGTCATTGGCGCGTTTGGCGGTGACGCGACCTTCGGCTCCAAGCAGACGGACCGAAGCCACGTCGTTGACGGGCAGATCACCAAGGAGCTTGCTTCCCGCTTCGACGGCCGCCTCCTGCCACGATGCCT
This sequence comes from Chthoniobacterales bacterium, assembly GCA_017853515.1. Lineage (GTDB taxonomy): Bacteria > Verrucomicrobiota > Verrucomicrobiia > Chthoniobacterales > JACTMZ01 > JACTMZ01. Next base: position 3,645 of record JAFMJK010000149.1, read on the forward strand.
CGTCGCGGGATTTCATGAGCAGGGCGAGACCGCCGATCAAGGCCGCGGCGATGAGAAGGTAGAGAAACTTCGGTCCTTTCATGCGATCAGCGCGCGCTTTGGCGGCGGTGGCGGTAAACGGCGATGAGGCAGCCCGCCGCCGCGACGAGGAGCGGCATGGCCAGGATGTTGGTCCACTTGACGCGCTGCTCGAGCGCCTCGACCTCGCGGCGCAGCGTTTTGCGCACATCCTTGAGTTCTTTTTTCGTCTCCGCTTCCTTTTTGCGGAACGATTTGATCTCGGCCTGCTGCTCGGGGGTGAGGATGAATTGCTGTCCGGCTTCCTTGTTCACCTCGAGCTGGGCCAAGCGGCCCTGCGCCTCCTGCAACCCGCGCTCCAGTTCGGAAATTTTGTCGCGGAACTTCGATTCCGCCTCGGCCTGCATGCGTTTGACCACGGTGAAGGGACGGTCGCGCGAGGCGCGGCTGCGCACGGAGGCCAGTTCGCTGCCGCCGGAGAGTTGCTCGGCCATGGATTGCGCGAAGTTGAGATTGCTGTTGGCCGGAACCATGACCGGCTGCCCGAACGGCGTGGGCAACTCGGCCACGGCGAGCGGATCGAAAAGCATGTCGACATCCCCGACGAGATAAACGACGCCGGGTTCCTTCGCTTCTTTCAAGCCGGGAGGCGCGTCGGGATCGGGAGAAGTCGCCGCGTCGGGCATCTGCGCCTGGCCCTCGGGCACCGCTTTCGGTTTGCCCGCCGGGAATGCGGTTTTGAATTTGCCCTCAAGTTTGATGGCAATCGGATAATCGACGCCGGTCGGTTTGAATTCGCGCTCGACCGCCTCGGGCGACGTCTGGGTGAAACCCGGATCGAAGAGCGCGGATTGCTTCGAACTGAAGACGAGGCTCGTGCGCTGCAATCCCTCGGCCGCTTCCCCTTGGAAAGTGCCGGCCAGCGCCATGAAAAGGCTGTCCACATCGCCGGTGACCACGCTGTCGGGATCGATCGAGTCAGGTCCGAGCGCGAGAATGCCGGGGGCGCGACCGCGCCGCGTGTTGCCCACGTTCTGCATGTCGACGACGATTTCGGAGGTGTTGAAGTCCAGTCCCCAGGCGGGCAAAAGCTTCGAGAAAGTGGAAACGCTGGGCGGCGGTTGCATGCCCATCATCGGGGCGGATTGGGAATCCATCACGCACATCGGATCGAGGAAAGCCACGAGCTGGCCGCCGCGCAGGATGAATTGGTCGATGGCGTATTGCGTGGACTCGGAGATCTCGCGCGGATGGACCACGAGCAAAGTTTTGATGTCGGCCGGAATTTCTTCCGTGGTGAACGGCACTTCTTTCACTTCGAACGAACGCCGCAATTCGTCGAAGAAGACGCCGGCGGACGGGGGGCGGTTCATCATGCCCATCATGGGCGAAGGCGCGGCGGTCGGCAGCGGCGTAAGGAGTCCGAGCACGGGCTTTTCCGCGCTGGTCACCGCGTTGATCGCCCGCACGGAATCGTATTCGAGCAGGCGCTCGCGGTCGGGCGAAAGGAACGGGAGCGCGGACTTGCGGTCAAGCTGGCTGAAGCCGAGACCGAAATAAATGCGGTCGCCATTGGGAAAGACCTGCGGTTCGATGCCGTCGAGACGCGCCGAGTCCTCCGCGTCCGAATCCGGCGCGGGATCGAGTTTCTGCACCTGCAACTTGCCTCCGGATGCGGTGCGCATGGCATCGAGCAGATCTTCCACGGCCTGCGCGTAATTTTTCAGCCCCATGGGCATGGCCTCGTCGCTCTGCGTGCAATAAAAGCGGACCTGGACGGGCGCCTTGAGTCCGGCGAGCACTCTGCGCGTTCCCTCGCTGAGCGTGAAGGCTCGCTCCTCGGTGAGATCGGCGCGCCATTTCAGCTTGGAGACGATGAAGTTCGCCCCGAGCAGCAGGACGAGCACGGCGGCCACGGCAGCCAAGGCGTA
>JAFMJK010000150.1 GCA_017853515.1 Chthoniobacterales bacterium
ACGCCGAGGGCGCTGGCGATGAAGCGGCCTTCGCCCAGGAGCTGATACAATTCGTAGATGGCCTTGGTGATGGGGAAGTCCTGCTGGCGCTGGGCAAGGAGCAGGGAGTCGGACACCTCGAGCATGGCGAAGGAGAAAGCAAGCAATCCGCCGGCCACCAGATTGGCCGCGATGAGCGGCAGGGTCACTTTGCGCAACGCGCGCAGCGGTGACGCGCCGAGGTTTTGCGCGGCTTCCTCCAGTGTGACACTGGTTTGTTGGAATCCCGCCGCGGCGGACCGCACCACATACGGCAAGCGCCGCACGGCGTAGGCGATGACCAGCAGGATGAGCGGGTCGCGCACCGGATTGAGAAAATCGAAAAGTTTGCCTTCCTGCGTCATGGCCAAATATCCGAACGCCAGCACGAGACCGGGAACGGCCAAGGGCAGCATGGCCAGCGCATCGAGGAATTGGCGCCCGACCAGATTGGTCCGCACCACGACGTAGGCGATGGCCACGCCGAGAATGAGATCGAGGAGAACGGCAAGGCCGGCGTATTTGAGACTGTTCTGGATGGAAGGCAGCGCCATGTTGTGGCCCAGCGCCTGCTCGAAATGCTGCAGGGTGAGCGACTCGGGCAAAACCGTGCCATACCAGTTGTTGGAGAGCGCCACGAGGATGACGCCGAGATGCGGGAGAACCGCGACGAAGAAAACGAGGGCGAAGAGCGCGGTGCAGGCCAATCCGGCCAAAGTGCCCGCGCGGCGCGGTCCGCCTTGGCTGGTCGCCTTGGCCATCATGGCATGCGCGCTGCCGCCGAAAGTCAGCTTGCTCGCCGCGTAAAGCAGAACGGATGAAGCGAGCATGACGGCGACCAGCGCGTAGGGGAACGGATTGCCGCCGATATCCTTGATGCCGTTGAAGACCTGCACCGAGGCGATGCGGGTGAAGTCGAACATGAGGGGCACGCCGAGTTCGGTGAAGGACCAGATGAAGACGATCGTCCCGCCGGCGAAGAGTCCGGGCATGATGAGCGGCAGGGTGATGCGGACGAATTTGCGGAATCCGGTGCAGCCGAGATTTTCCGCCGCCTCTTCCATCGCCGGATCGATATTGGCCAGCGCGGCCACCGCGTTGAGGTAGATAATGGGGTAGAGATTGAGGGAAATCATCAGCGCCACGCCCCAGAGCTGACCGCCGCCGAGCCAGTCGACCGGATAGGCCGGATCCTGCAGGCCGAGATGCCAAAGCAGCGCGTTGAGCGCGCCCTGTTGCCCGAGGATTTGTTTGATCCCGATCGCGCCGACGAAAGGCGGAAGGATCATCGGCACGAGAATGAGCGCGCTGAACAGGGTTTTGCCTGGAAAAAGAAAACGGTCGGCGATCCAAGCCAAGGGCAACGCGATGAGCATGGCCAGCGTGGTGACGCTGACCGCGAGAATGAACGAGTTGCGCAGTCCTTCGAGGTAGATGGGATTGCGGAAGACTTCCGCGATGTAGGCGAAAGTGAATCGCCCGTCCTGATCGAAGAACGCGCCGCGCAATGTTTCGGTCACCGGCAACAGGAAAAAGCACGCGAAGAAGAGCAGCGTGCCGGCGTAGACGGCAATGGAGAATTTTTTGGACATTACGGTCGATCGGCGGCGGGGACGCCGCCGCCACATACGGTAGGGACACGCGGCCCGCGTGTCCGTTGGTTCACTTGCGGACGAGCGGGCCGCTCGTCCCTACCTGAGAAGATGATTGCGCTCATAGCCCCTGCCGCGCCAGCTCGGCGGCCTCCTTGTATTGGCGGCGGAAGCCGTCGGCCAGTTCCTTGGCCAAGCGCACCTCCTGCAGTCGATCCGGCGAACGGAGCACGGTGCGGATGCGGTCCATGCACTCGTCGTAGGCCAGCGCGGACAAATCGCCGAAGCGCGCCGCGGCCTGCGGCGGAAAGTTTGCTTTCGCCAGCGCGCGCCAGGCATCCATCTGTTCCTCGTGCGTGTCGATCGACATGACGCGGATGGCAAAGCTGATCACGCGGAAGAGCGGACCGGTCCAGGCTTCGTGGTAGGTGAAGTGCTGGGCCTCGACATACGGATCGATGCCCGGATCCGAGCGGTAAGGTTCGTTGGCCGCGGTGTAAAAATCTTTGCGCACCGGCAGACGGCGCAGGGCGAACTTTTCCGGTCCGCCCGGCGCGCCGACTTTGAAATTCCAGAGTTTCTGCCCCTCCGGCGAGAGGATGAATTCGATGAAAGCGCGCGCGGTCTGCGGATGCGGCGCGCCGCGCAGCATGGCGATGGGATCGACGCCGACCGAGGATCCTCCGAGCGGGGTGAAATATTGCAGCCGCGAGGAACCGCCGGGCAAACGCACGGCTTCGCTTTGGAAGCGTCCGTAAAAATCGATGCACATCCCGATGGCCGCATCGCCCTGCGAAACATCGAGCGGGACTTTCGGGGCGGCGTCGGTGAAGAAGCGCGCGTTGGCCGAAATTTTCTGGATGAGACCGAGTGCTTCGAGCCAACCCGCGCGCACCGCGGCGTCCTCATCCTCCGGGGCGGCATCGAGGCGCTGCTGCATTTTCTGCTGGATGATCTGCTCGAAGGCTTTGGCCGCGGATCCGCTCTTGGTCGGGTCGGCCAAGGCGACCTGCCGGACAAATGCGGGATTGGCCAACGCATCCCATGCGGCGGGCACGTCCGTCACCCCGAGACGCTCGAGCGAGTCGGTGTTGTAGCAAATGCCGAAACTGGAGACGACCGTGCCGATCCACAGCCCCTGCGGATCCCGGAAGGGTTCGCCGGAAACATTCTGCGGAATGACCGCGTCGCTAAACCACCCGGGACGCGCGGCGATCACACCGCTGTCGGCGAGACGTCCGGCCTGGGCCTGCTGGATGAAGTCATAGGCGCCGCCACCGAAAAACAAATCGATGCCGATCCCGACATCCGAGGCGAGGAAGGTGCGCCGCGCAGTCTGCGCCGGAGTGTCTTGCCCGGGATCCTCGGGCAGTTCGAGCGAGCGGTTGTCGAAAGCCTTGGCGACCTCGGCGCTCCACGGTTTTTCGAGTCTGTTGACCCAATGGTTTTGGAACGAAGCATTGAATTCCGAGGCCAAGTAGCGCGCGATTTCCGAGGTTCCGCCGGGTACGCGCCAATCGAGGGCGACGTCGCGTCCGGTCGTTGCGCGGTAATGACGCCGGAAAGCGACGGTGAACTCGTGACGGATGGCCTCGTTGTGCGGGGTGACGATGACGAGGCGATCGGCCCCGGCGCCGGCGGAGAGTTGCTCTTCGGCTGCGGGGCGCAAGGCGAAGGGAATCCCGATGACCACGGCCAAGGCGACGAGGACCAGCGAGATGCGGACGAGCATGGCTCAGGCGGGAACAACCACCACGTCGTCGGGCGAGACGCTGGCGCGGACACGTTCGCCCACGTAGCCCTCGCCGGGGCGCGGGTTGAGTTCGAAAAGTTTGAGCACGGCCTCGCCGGCGCGCACCTGGTATTGGGCGACTTCCCCGAGGTAGGTCTTCTCCTCGACGCGACCGGTCAGGGAATTTTCCGGAGCGGGGCTTTCTTGCGTGTGGTGCGCGATGCGCCAGGCTTCCGGACGCATGGAGAGCAGCACCTTGGTGCCGCCCGCCGGATGCCACTCGCGGTTGCCGGGCACGCCGCGGAATGTCCCGTGTTCGGTTTCGATGCGGAACCGGCCGTTTTCCTCGCCGCTTACCGTGCCGGCAAGGAAGTTGGTCTCGCCGATGAAGTCGGCCACCACGCGGGTGTGCGGGCGATGGTAAACCTCCTCCGGCGTGCCGACCTGGGCGACGCGTCCGCTTTCGAGGATGGCCATGCGGTCGGAAATGGAGAGCGCTTCCTTCTGGTCGTGCGTGACATAAATGGCGGTGAGTCCGAATTCCTTGCAGATGCGGCGGATTTCGGAGCGCATTTCGAGGCGCAGCTTGGCGTCGAGGTTGGAGAGCGGTTCGTCGAGGAGGAGACAACGCGGACGGATGACCAGCGCGCGGGCCAGGGCGATGCGTTGTTGTTGTCCGCCGGAAAGCTGCGCGATCTTGCGGTCGGCGTAGGCCTCCATGCGCACGTCGGCCAGCGCGCGGGCCACGCGTTTCTTGATCTCGGCGCGCGGCACGCGGCGTTCCTCGAGTCCGAAGGCGACATTCCTCGCCACGGTGAGGTGCGGCCAGAGCGCGTAGCTTTGGAACATCATGCCCGTGTTGCGCTTGTGCGGCGGGACTTTGGTGACATCGTCCTCGTCGAAGAGGATGCGCCCTTCCTCCGGCGTGTAAAATCCGGCGATGTGGCGGAGGAGGGTGGTCTTGCCGCAACCGCTCGGGCCGAGGAGAAAAAACAGTTCGCCCTTTTGGATGCGCAGGTTGACCCGGTCCAAGGCCGTCACCTCTCCGAACTTTTTGGTCAGATTATCGACAGTGATGCTGGGCATGCGCTCCCTCAAGGTGACACCCCCGGCCCCCGAGCACAGGCCCAAATCATGTTTTGTTACGATTTTGTTGCAATCGGCGGCTTCCGTTAAGGGCGGGATGCGTGAGGAAGGGGTTGGCTTCGTGTGACGAAAACGTTGCGCAAGAGGTCTTGTTGCGAAGCGGCGGTGTGATTTGCTTCGTCCCGATTCGTCAACCACCAACCAATGAAAACAACCCGATTCCTCATCGTCGCCGCGGCATTGTCCGCTGTTCCTGTGCAAGCCCAACAACTCTCCGGCGCAGGCGCCACTTTCCCGGCGCCGCTCTACCAACGCTGGAGCGTTGAATACAACAAGCAGCATCCCGATGTGCAGATGAACTACCAGTCCGTCGGCAGCGGAGCCGGAGTAAAAAACTTCATCCAAGGCGTGGTCGACTTCGGCGCAAGCGATGCGGCTATGACAGACGAGGAGATGGCGAAGTCGCCCCGCGGCGCCGTGCTCGTCCCGGCCACCGCAGGCAGCGTGGTGCTGGCCTACAATCTGCCGGGTGTGGAAAATCTGAAGCTCAGCCGCGAAGCGCTCGCCGGAATTTTCCTCGGCACCGTGAAGAACTGGAGCGATCCGGCCATCGCCAAGAGCAACGGGGGAGTCAATCTCCCGGACCAGCCGATCAATGTCGCTTATCGCGCGGACGGCAGCGGGACGACCTTCATCTTCACCCAGCACATGTCGGCGATCAGTCCGGAATTCGACGATCAGGTGGGTGCGGACAAATCCGTGACCTTCCCCGTCGGTGTCGGCGGCAAAGGCAACGAAGGCGTCACCGCGCTGGTCAAGCAGGCGCCCGGGACCATCGGTTACGTGGAATACGGCTACGCCAAAAACAACGGCCTGAGCGCGGCGGCCATCGAGAACAAATCCGGCAACTTCATCGCCCCTTCGCCGGAAAGCGGCGCCTCCACCCTCGCTTCGGTCGAGATGCCGGCCAATCTCCGCGTCTGGCCGGTCGATCCCGCCGGGGCGCAGGACTACCCAATCGTCTCGTTCAGCTGGCTTCTGCTCTACACTAATTATGACGACGCCGGGAAACTGGCCGCGCTCAAGGACTTCGTGAACTACGGCCTGACCGAGGGTCAGGGATTTGCCGACGAACTCGGCTACATCCCGCTGCC
>JAFMJK010000151.1 GCA_017853515.1 Chthoniobacterales bacterium
CTTTTGCCATCTCCCGTCGCCGAGCTCGCTCAACGCGGGATTTTTCCGTCCTATCCCGATATAGCGGGAAACCTTCCATCCCTGTTCGAGCGGCACATAAAGTTTCGATCCGCGGGCGAATTCCAGAACGAGCACTTCGCCCGCCTCCTCCTGGCCCGGGAGCACCCGCAGTCCGCGGAAACGCGCGATGCCGTAGTCGAGATGGACGACGAGTTCCTCCTCGAGGAAATCGTCGAAGCGCAGGTTCTGCCGGGTCAGCGCGGCACGTGCCCGTTGCCATCCGCCGCGCCTTTGCTCGAGGCTCGCGGCGCGGCCGAAGATTTCCGCGTCGGTCAGCAGGGCGAACTTGGCCTCCGGCAAAAGAAACCCTCGGGCCAGCGTGCCGAGGATGACCGGCAATTCGCGCGGCGCCTCGGGTTCGCCCGCGGCCAGCTCCCGCAGACGCGTGGCTTCGCCTTCGTTCCCGCAGACGATCCGGACGTTCCATCCGTCGCGCTGCCACGCGTTGATCTGGCGGAAGAGATCGCGGCGCCTTTGCTCGAGCAGGACAATGTCGCCGGCGGCGAAATCCCCGGCGGGATGCGCGCCGGCCGTGATTTCGATCTCGCCGCTCTCCGCCAGCACCGGTCCCGAGTGCAGCCGCACCGTGGCATCGCCCATCGCTTCCTCGAGCCCGAGAAAAAGCGTATCCGCGGGCAAATGGTCGCGGGCGGTGGACGTTTCTTCGCCGCCGGCAGCGCCGAGACAAATCTCGCATGACTCGAGTGTCTCGACCGAACGTTGAGAGTCCGGATCGTAAGAACGGAGCGACTCGAGTTCGTCGCCGAAAAATTCCAGACGCACGGGCAGCGCGGTCTGCCACGGGAAAATATCCATGATCCCGCCGCGCACCGCATATTGTCCGCGCACCGCGGCGGTCGGCACGCGGGCGAATCCGGATTTTTCCAACGCGCCGGCCAGCTCGCGCGGATCAAGCGCCTGCCCGCGCCGCAGACTCTTTGTCTCCCTTTCCAGTCCGCCCGGGGAAGGTGCGGCGTGGTCGAGTCCGTCCTCGGTGATGACGACAATCGGGATTTTTCCGCCGTGCAATTCGCGCAAGGCGCCGAGCCGGGCCGCCGCCAGTTCCGGGTCGGGCGCCGCTCCCGCGGCGGACAATTCCAAATCCGGCACGAGCAAGGCGCCGCTGTTCCAGAACCGCAGGTCGTGGAAAAATTCCTCCTGCCTCTTCACGTCCGGACAAACCACGCAGAGCGTGCGGCCCAGGCCTTCGGCCAGCCACGCGGCGAGGAACGACTGGGCCGGAGGGGCCACGCCTCCCGCCACGGCGGGAGCGCCACGGCGCGCGGTATCGCGCCAGCGCCGCACGGCGGAACTGGCGTCGCCGGCGGACAGCAACGGATGGCTCACGGGATGATTTTTTCCCGCCGGCAGCCGTCACGCAAGGCGCACCCGACCGGACCGGGCACGATCTTTCCGCATTGCAGCGGCATGACCCCGAGACGGCTGTTGGTCAGGAAGATTTCCCCGATTTCTTCCATGCGCCGCGCGGGGAATTCCACCTCGCGGACGGGTTGTTCGGCCATGACCCACGCGCGCATCGCGCCGGGACGCAGGGCAAGCGAAGGCGCGGGTGTGCAAAGTTCGCCCTTCAGCGTGAAAAAAACGTTCCCCATGGCGGCGGATAGCAGATGGCCTTCGTGGTCGAAGAGCAGCGCGTGATCGAAACCGGCGCGCCGCGCCGAAGCCTGGGCGGCGCATTGCATCCAGTAATTGGCCGTCTTCGCGCCGTGGGCAAAGGGAAAGACCGCCTCCGGATGCAGTCGCGCTGTCTGTTGTTCGGGCAATTCGACGGCCACCGGCTCGAAAAGTGCGAAAATGCGCGGAGCTTGCGGTGGGTCGGCCGGTCCGCCATCGCCCGCCGTCATGTAGATGCGAAGCACACCGCGGTCGTCCGGATCGAGCGTCGGCAGCGTTGGATGCATCTCCGCGCCAAGCAACGCTTTGGCCGAGGCAGCCAACAGCCGGCTATGCGTTTCAGGAAGCAACGCCTTCCCCTCGCGTATGCCGATCGTCTCGAAGACGGCCATTCCGTAACGCAGTCCGCGGTCGGTGAGGGGCAGCGAGTCGGCGGGGATCCATCCGCCGTCGCGATGCAGCCAACCGCGCGCCGTCGCGCTCACGCCGTTGCGGCGCGCAGATGCTCGAGCCGTTTGCGAAGCGTGGCGCGCGTGATGCCGAGCAATTTGGCCGCACGCACCTGGTTGTTGCCGGTCGATTCCATGGCGCGGCGGGTGAATTCCTGCTCGAGCCACGGGAGAAGTTCGAGTCCGGGCTGCGCGCTGGCCGCCTCGAAAAGAAATGCGGCGGCTTCGTCGAGGTTGCCGGGGGCGACGCCCGGACTGGCGGGCTCCGTTGCGGCCGCGGGCGCGTTTTTTCCGAGCGGCAAATCTTTGGGCAGCAGGACATCGGAGGTGGCAAGCACGGCGGCGCGCTGGATGGTGTTCTCCAACTCGCGCACATTGCCCGGCCATGGATAGGCCTCGAGCACTTCGACCGCTTCCGTGCTCAATTGCAGCTGCGGTTTGTGTTTCTGCGCGGCGATGCGCTTGAGGAAATACTCGGCAAGGAGCTTGATGTCTTCCTTCCGGCCGCGCAACGGCGGGAGCTGCAGGCGGACGACATTGAGGCGGTAAAACAGGTCTTCGCGGAATGTTTTGGACTGGATCTCCGCTTCGAGGTTTTTGTTCGTCGCGGCGACGATGCGCACGTTGGTGCGGATGACATCGTTGCCGCCCACGCGGGAAAAGGTGCCGTCCTGCAAGACGCGCAGCAGCTTGCTTTGGATCGAGAGCGGCATCTCGCCGATCTCGTCGAGGAAGAGCGTGCCGCCGTCCGACTGTTCGAAACGTCCGATGCGCTGGGCGCTGGCGCCGGTGAACGAGCCCTTCTCGTGACCGAACAGTTCGCTCTCGAGGAGATTTTCCGGGATGGCCGCGCAATTGATGGCGAGGAACGGCCGGTCGTGCCGCGCGCTGTATTGGTGGATGGCGTGCGCCACGAGCTCTTTGCCCGAGCCGCTCTCGCCGGTGATCATGACCGCGGCGTCGCTGTTCGAGATGCGTCCGACCATTTTGAACACTTCCTGCATGGCCGGCGATTGACCGACGATGCTGTCCTGGTGCTGCTCGACCGTCAGGGCCGGCGCGAACTTCTGCGCGCGTTGCATTTCGGCCGCGGCCTTGATCGCCGCATCGACGACAATCTTGAGATTGAACGGCAGTTGCTCCTTGCGCACGAAGTCGAACGCGCCGAGGCGCATCGACTCGATGACGCTCTGCGTCGTGCCCAAGGCGCCGGTGACGATGACGAGGGCGTTCGGATCGCGCTTGCGCAGCCGCGCGAGCAGTTCGAGCCCGCTGTGCGTGCCGAGCCGCATCTCCGTGATGGTGACGAGCGGTTTCTCCGCATTGAACAGACGGAAGGCGTCCTCCGAGGTTTCCGCGGTGATGACCTCCACGTCGTCCGCGCCCAATTGCGACTTCGCCCAGTCGAGAAAATCGGGATCGGGATCCGCGACGAGGATTTTTTGTTTTGCGCCCACAGCCCGTTCAGATGCCGCCGTAGCGGCGGTTGCGTCGAGCATATTCCTGCATCGCGGCGAAAAGATCCTCTTTGGCGAAGTCCGGCCAGAGCTTCGGCGTGACGACGATTTCCGCGTAGCTGATCTGCCAGAGGAGGAAATTCGAGATGCGCATCTCGCCCGAGGTGCGGACCAGCAGATCGGGGTCGGGGACGCCTGCCGTGTAAAGATGCGAGGCGATGGTGTTTTCGTCGATCGTTTCCGGATCGAGTGTCCCGGCCTTAACTTCGCGGGCGATCTCGCGCGCCGCATCGACGATCTCGGTGCGCGCGCCGTAGCTGAGCGCCAGGGTCAGGGTGAGCGCGGTGTTGTTCGCCGACTTCGCGATGGTGTCCTCCAAACGCCTGCGGGCCTTGTCCGGCAGGTCCCCCAGATGTCCGATGGCCCGGAGCCGGATGTTGCGCTCCATGATTTCCGCCGTGCGCTCGGCGAGAAAACGGTCGAGCAGCAGCATGAGCGCGCCGACTTCGTCGGCGGGTCGCTGCCAGTTTTCTTTGCTGAACGCGTAGAGCGTCAGATAAGGCACGCCCGCCTCCATGCACGCCGCGGTGCAGGCGCGCACCGATTCGGATCCGCGCCGGTGTCCCTCGATGCGCGGCAGTCCGCGCTCGCGGGCCCAGCGGCCGTTGCCGTCCATGATGACGGCGATATGGCGCGGCAGTTTGTCCGCGGGGACTCCTGACGGATTGCTCACAGGCGGATGGTTTCGTCGTGGCCTGCGCCCACGCTGACAATCCCGAGCTTGCCTCCGGTCAATTTGGCCAACGCGCGCGCGTAACGCTGCGCACCGGCCGGAAGGTCTTTGAATTTGCGCGCACCCGTCGTCGGTTTCATCCAACCCGGGAAAGTTTCGTAGACCGGCCGGCAACGCTCCCACTCGGCCGCGTCGGTCGGCGGATGTTGGATCTTTTTGCCGTCGAGTTTGTAGGCGGTGCAGACCTTGATCTTCGGCACGCCGTCGAGACCGTCGAGGTTGGTGATGGCGATTTCGTCGATGCCGTTGATCATCGCCGCGTAGCGCGCGGCGACCGCGTCGAACCATCCGCAGCGGCGCGCGCGTCCGGTCGTCGCGCCGAATTCGCGTCCCATCCCGTGCAGCATGTCGCCGAGCGCGTCCTCCTCGGTGGGGAAGGGTCCTTCGCCCACGCGCGTGGTGTAGGCTTTCATCACGCCGATGACGGTGTCCATGCGGTGCGGAGGCACGCCCGAGCCGGTGCAGGCTCCGCCGGCCGTGGTGTTCGAACTCGTGACGAAGGGATACGTGCCGTGGTCGATATCGAGGTAGGTGCCCTGCGCGCCCTCGAAGAGGAGGCTCTTTTTGCCCTGCATCGCGTCGTGGAGCCAGACGACGGTGTTGGTGACGAACGGACGCAGCACCTTCGCGGCGGCGAGATAGCCCTTCAACAGCGGCTGGTAGGCGATCGGTTTGGCCCCGAGCGATTTGAGCACCGCATTGTTCTCCTCGAGGCGCAGTTTGAGTTTTTTGGCGAAGACATCCGCATCGAGCAGATCGCCGACACGCAACCCGGTGCGCGCCGCTTTGTCGCCGTAGGCCGGGCCGATGCCGCGCTTTGTTGTGCCGATTTTGTTTTTGCCTTTGCGGATCTCGCGTTGCTCGTCGAGCAGGCGGTGCCACGGCATGACGAGATGGGCGCTGTCGCTGAGCAGGAGATTTTTCCCCACTTTGATGCCGCGCCCGCGCAGTCCTTCGATCTCGCCGACCAGGGCGACGGGATCGACGACCACACCGTTGGCAATGACGCAGGTTTTGCCGCGGCGCAGGATGCCGCTCGGGATGAGATGGAGGACGAATTTGTTCTTCCCGTGGACGATGGTGTGCCCTGCGTTGTTGCCGCCTTGGCTGCGCACGACGATGTCGGCATCATCGGTGAGAACGTCGATGATCTTGCCTTTGCCTTCGTCGCCCCACTGGGCGCCGA
>JAFMJK010000152.1 GCA_017853515.1 Chthoniobacterales bacterium
TAGCCGAGGATGGTGTCGAGGATCTCTTTCGGGGACATGCCCCTACTTTCGGTTTTTCCCTTTGCCCGCCTCAAGCGCTTTCTTGCGCGACACGGCCACCTTTTGCAGGTCGGGGATGGGTTTGTTGCGGGTTATGTAGAGCTGGGCGATGGAAATGAGGTTCTGGGTGGTCCAGTAAAGCGAGAGAGCCGAGGCGAAGTTGTAGGCGAAAAGAATGAAGATGACCGGCATGAACATGAACACGCGCTGCTGCGCCGCGTCGCCGGTTTTGGGTGTCAGGCTCATCTGCCAGAGCATGGTCAGGGCCATGAGGATGGGCAGGATGTTGATCGGAAATCCGAGAAAATGGCCGACCGTGTCGGGCTGCGAAAGGTCGTGGACCCAGAGGAAGGACGAATTGCGCAGCTCGATGGCCGTGCCGAGCATGGAGTAGAAACCGAAGAAGATCGGGATCTGGATGAGCATGGGCAGGCAGCCGCCGAACGGATTGACCCCGTAGTCCTTGTAGAGCTTCATCAGCTCCTGGTTCATCTTGGTCGGGTCGTCTTTGTATTTCTCGCGCAGCTCGGTCATCTTCGGCGAGAGAGCCGCCATCTTGCGCATCGAGTCGGTCGCCTTGTTCTGCAGCGGCCAGAGCAGCGCCTTGATGATGATGGTCAGGACGATGATGGCCGCGGCGAAGTTGCCGAGCACGCCGTGGAGGGCGTTCATCGAATAGAGCAGGATCTCGCTGACCCATTTGAAGATACCGAAATGCATCACCTCCTGCTCGCCGTGGCCGAGCTTGGAAAGACGGCCGAGATCCTTCGGTCCGGCGTAAATTTGCAGGTTCCATGTCTTGGTTTGTCCCGGATCGAGACGGAACCCCGGGAAGCCGAGCGCGCCTTCGAGACCGAGGATGGGCTTCTCGGCGTTGCCAGCGTGAAAAAGGTCGATCTTGCGGGCCCAGACCGCGCTGCCCGGATCGCCTTCATCCACCGCGACGATGGTGGCAAAGTATTGGTTCTTCACCGCGGCCCAGGAAATTTTGTCCGTCTTTTGCTCGTATACGTTCTGCGCGGCGCGCAGTTCGATGCCGGTCAGCGGGATCGAGCTGGCGTTGAACCAGTTCACGTCGGTGAAGGTCGCCTTGCCGTCGCGATACCAGTCGAAACCGGTGTAGATGGTCATGTCCGCGTAGTGGATCGGCCTCGCTCCGCCCGTGCTGACGAAAAAGCCGAGACGCTGCACCGGGGCCGCGCCGCGGTTGGCGAACTCGAGCGCGAGCTTCACCACGTAGTTGCCGTCTCCGCCGTTTTCTTCCACGCGGAAAGTTTTGCGCATCTCCAATCCGTCGGCCGCAGTCTTGGCGAAGATCGCTTCGTTCGGCGCGGACGACGAGGCGCGGGCGAAGCCGCCGAGCGGTTTGCCCGGTTCGTCGGCGAGCGCGCCGATGGGCAAGGCCTCGGGGATGTTGAGGAAGACTTTCGATCCGTTTTCGCCGAGGTGCCCGAGAAGTTCGGCCGTGGCGATGCCGCCGGTATCGCTGACAAAAAGAAAATCGGCCAGCTGGGTGGAAATGCGGAATTCCTCGCGCGGGACGGATGGCGCCGCGGGAGCGGGCGGCTCGGCCGCCGGTGTCGGCGCGGCTTCGGCCAACGGAGCAGCCGGAGTCGGCGAGACCACGGCAGCGGCAGCCTGTTTTTCCTCCGCCACGCGCTTGGCCTCGGCCAGTTGCTCCGGCGTGGGCGAGTAATACTGCATGTAGGCCCACTGCCACAGCCCGAGCGAGGCGATGCACAGAATGATGACGATCCAGGCTTTGCGGTCCATGACGGTCAACGGGCGAGATTCATGTGGCGCGGCGGAACGGGATCGCATCCGCATCCGCCCCACGGATGGCAACGGCAAATCCGTTTCATACCGAGCCATCCGCCGCGCAACGCACCGTGCGTTTCGACAGCTTCGACAAAATAGCGCGAGCAACTCGGCTCGTAGCGGCAACCCGCTCCGGGTCCGCCCAGCCAGAGGAGAAAGGGCGCAAGCGCGAGCTGGTAAATGCGCACCAGCACGCGGGCGACAGATCCGGCCAATGATTTTTTCCCTGCGGTCATCTTTCAGATCTCAGGTTTCAGCTCTCCGCCTTTGCCAGAATTCCTCCCCTTTGCGCCAGCGCGCGCCATTCCTCGGAGAGCGCGGAATATTCCGCACCGACCGCGGCGCGGCGGGGCACGACGACCATCCAAAGTCCGGCGGGCAAAAGACGGCGGTGCAGACGGAAAATTTCCCGCAGGCGGCGGCGGACTTTGGAGCGCTCCACGGCGGTGCCGGTTTTGCGCGAGGTGATCACGCCGATGCGCGCCGCATCGCGGCCCGGCGTGGCCAAGGCGGCGAGGACCATGAGGCGTCCGTGCCACGATTTTCCCTCCGCGCGCACCGCGCTGAACTCGGCGCGGCGGGAAAGGCGCGCAGCCTTGGGCAACGTGAGCGCACCCATGAGGCAGCGGAACGTTGGCGCGAGCCCGATCAAGCGCCGGTGTGGCGCGCGTAGTGGACTTCGACGCCCTTGGGCAGCAGGCGCTTGCGGCCGCGTTGGCGGCGACGGGCCAGAGTGGCGCGTCCACCTTTGGTCTTCATGCGGGCGCGGAATCCGTGCTGGCGTTTGCGCGTGCGTTTCGAGGCTTGGTAAGTTCTCTTCATGGCTGGAAATCAATGATGCCGTTGCGAGGCAGACCCGCCAGCATGGAGGGAAGGCCGACCGGTGTCAATCAAACCCCGCCATGGCCAAATCCTTCCTTCTGGTCGACGCCCACAACGTCATTTTCGCCCGCCCGGAACTGGCTGCGCTGCACCGCCGGAACCCGGCTGCCGCCCGGGAGAAGCTCCTGCAGATTCTCGAGGGCCTGCAGGACGCCGGAGATACCCGCGTCGTCGCCGTTTTTGACGGCGGATCGGAAAAAAAGGCGGAATCGGCGACGTCAGGCCGGGCCGGAGTGCAGATCTTTTACGCCCGCGGGGCGGACGAAGTCATCGAGCGTCTTGTGGCCAAATACGCCGCGATGCACCGCCTCACCGTAGCCACGAATGACAATTTGATCCGCACCGCTGCGTTGGCGGCGGGTGCTTCGACCCTCAGCGTGGATCAACTATTCGCCGAGATCGAGAAATCGGAGAAAGAGGTCGGCCAAGTGCTGGCAAAACTGCGGCGGAAATAAGCCGTGAACATTCAAAACGGGCGCGGATTCGAGCAGGGCACCGACGGCGAGGACGCCGCCGCTACAATGTCGTGTGGAGGTGTCGCATCCTTTTCTCCGCGGGTTCGCAGAGAAACTCACCAAACAGTTAGTCAACTTTCGCCCGGGCCCGCCTCTGTTGCAGCGCCGCAAAAGGCAGAGTGTTTCGCATTGTCCCGGATAAGGATGGATGGCGCCCGGAGATCGAGATCCACCTTCACGGCGAAGGCGTGAAGATATCCCATGTCGTTCCCGCGTCGTCTTTCCACGGCACGTCGTATCGGTAGATCGTGCAATGCTGGCGCCCGCCGAAAGCGCCTCGCTCGACGCGCGAAGGCTTGGCGCCTTCGATCCCGAAGTCGAAAGTCACGATGCGCGCTCCGGGTTTCATCCGGCGCAACTGCGGGATCAGTCCGTTGAGCAAATCCGGTTGCAGGTAAGCGAATACCGCGTCGGCATCGGAGAAGTCCGTCTGGTAGATGTCTCCTTCCACGATCGTGACGAGGTCCCCCACCCCGGCGCGCTGCACATTGGCCCGCGATTTGGCGACCTGCTGCGGATCGATGTCCACTCCGACGGCGCGCACCCCGCAGCGCCGCGCGGCGTTTATGACAATTCGCCCGTCGCCACAGCCGAGATCGTAGACATTTTCGCCGGGTTTCAGCTCGGCCAGTTCGACCATGCGTTCCACCGCTTCCTGCGGAGTGGGAACAGTGAGGCGCTCGCCGGCCGTCGCTGTCGCCAAGACGAGAAGGAACAGCGCAAGGCGCAGCATGTCAGGAAGCCGCCGCGGCCCGCTCGCGATTGAGCCAGACTTTGCACGCGCTCTTCATCCGCGTGAGGATGTAGTAGACGGTCTGGCTCCGTTGGCGCACGAGCTGGGCGCCGACGATTTTCGGGACGAAATCGGCCGGCACGTCCATTAGTTCTTCGATGGGCACGCCCTCCATCCCCTTGCAGAGAATTGCGGTCATGGCCCGGGTCAGGGTCTGCACTTGCGGACCGAGATTGATGCGGAAGCGCACCTTGCGTTCGGGATCCACGGAGAGAAAAACACCCACCGTGTCGGTGCACTCTTCGTCCTTGCGCACGTCCTCCAGATCGAATTTCTCCCCTTCGCGCGGGGCTTGGGCGGCGGCCTGGTCCGCGTAGGCGATGAGCGTCTCGCGCTTTTCCTCCTCGGGCAGATACTCGAAGAGATCGATGATCTGCTGGAGCTTGGCGGGATAAGACATGGAAGGGGAGTTTACAGTTTTCAGTGTTCAGTTTTCAGCAAGAAGCACCGGAGATGTTCCGCCTTTCGTTTCTCTGTGCGCCGGATTCGGCAATTTCAGGTCTCAGGTTTCAGCCCTCAGCCCTGTCCGTTCTCACTCTCCCCGCGCAATGGGCGCGCGGACGCGGTTGCCCCATTCGGTCCAAGAACCATCGTAGTTGCGCACGTTCTGGTAGCCGAGCAGGTAAGTGAGCACGAACCACGTGTGGCTCGAACGCTCGCCGATGCGGCAATAGGCCACGATGTCCTGGTCCGGTGAAAGCGCGCAGCCCTGCGTGTAGATTTTTTCCAATTCATCGCGTGACTTGAAAGTGCCGTCGTCGTTGACCGCCGTTTTCCAAGGTACGCTCTTCGCCCCGGGAACGTGTCCGCCGCGCAAGACACCCTCCTGCGGATACTCCGGCATGTGCGTGATCTCGCCGCGGAATTCGCCGGGCGATCGCACGTCGATCAGGGGCAGGCCCTTTTCGCTGTGCAGCCGGGCGTCCTCGAAGAAGGCGCGGATCTCGGCATCGCGGCGGACGGACGGCACGGGATACTCGACCGGCGCGTAGCGCGGTTTCTCGCGGGTCAGCGGACGCCCCTCGGCCACCCATTTGTCGCGGCCGCCATTCATGATCTTGACGTTCTTGTGCCCGAAGAGCCGGAAAACCCAGAGGGCGTAGCAGGCCCACCAATTCGATTTGTCGCCGTAGAAAATGCAGGTGGTATCCGGACCGATCCCGTTCTTCGAGCAAACCGCGGCAAACTCGGCCGGATCGATATAGTCTCGAACTGTCTGATCCTGCAGGTCGGCCCGCCAATCGATGTGCACCGCGCCGGGAAGATGGCCGGTATCGTAAAGAAGCACGTCCTCGTTGCTTTCCACGATGCGGACCGAAGGATCGTCGAGGTGGGCGGCAACCCATTCGGTGGAAACGAGGGCTTCGGGATGGGCGTAATCGTGTTGGCTCATGGACAGAGAAAGAGAATGGTTCCTGCGCCGCCCAGCGACAAGGAAAAGGAAAGTTTCCGGTCTGTGCGCAGAACTGCAAGGCGGCTTCGCCGCACAACGGAGGGGGTGGGATTGGCTGCGCTCCGCTCCGC
>JAFMJK010000263.1 GCA_017853515.1 Chthoniobacterales bacterium
AAAACCATGATAGAACAAGAAATCAGTGTAGACAATATCTCGGTAGAGATATTCTACGATCAGTTTGCAGACAGCCCACGAGAGTGGGACAATGAGACCAAGTTCGCCCTGTTCCACAAGCGGTACAATTTCCCCAACGAGATTGGCATTAGACACGAGGACTACGCATCGTGGGCTGAGATGGAAGAGGCATTGCAACTTCAGTATATGTGGGTATACCCAGTATTTATGTACGACCACAGCGGGTTGGCATTCTCAATCAATTCATTCGACTGCAAGTGGGACTCGGGCAAGGTTGGCTTTATCGTGCTAGAATCGGGGACAGCAGAGCAGGCGTATAAGTGGGCGACAAGCGAACTGCAAACATTCAGCCACTACATGAACGGCGAGATGTTTGGAGTGAGTGTCTTCGAAGACACTGAGTTGGTCGACACGAACCTAGGCTACTACGGACACGACCACGAAACAAGCGGACTCAAGGATGAATTGGGTAGTTACTTGTCAAGGATTACCACGGCAGAAATCAAAGAGGCAATCTTAAATAAAATATCATGACAGACCAACAGCACGCAAGCAACTTTACTTTCCTCGTAGGCAAGAGGATTGAGAGCGTACGCTACATGACCGAGCAGGAATGCAAGGGCATGGGGTGGTACAAAAGACCATTAGTTATCAGGTTCACCGACGGATCTTTCCTCCTGTCACAAAAGGATGATGAGGGCAACGACGGCGGGGCTATGTACTATCAAGACGACGCACAAGACAATGTAATCTACACACTATGACACAAATAGAAAAAGCACACGCATGGTTCAAAGCCAACGACTACGAAGTGGAGTCCGGCGATTGCCATTTATCAATCCAAGTATGGAACAATACATTGGAGGATTCAATCACAGTTTATCTAGATATGCAGGAGATACAATACCGGGCAGAACTATGGGATCAACAACTTAATCAAACACAATATGCTAACTGAAAACCAACAAAACCTGATCGATCAGATCACCGAAGAATTCATCAGCCACAACCAATCCAAGCGGGCAAGCCGAGGCGAGTCCTTGCTAGGCGTGGACGACATCATCAACTCAGTCCAACGCAAGAGGGACGAGATTGCAAGAATCAAAAAGCACAATGAGGCTGTGTTCTCAGCAATGGAACCAATCTTCCAAGAAAATTACGAGGCATTGTGGCACGAGATAAATGCACTGGGTCTAAACCTACAGATTACAAGTGATTGGTGGGAGACTCAAAATGGCAGACGAGGCACAAGTATTAAGGTATCAATGTACTCCGACAGGAATAGCGACTACGATTTTTACTTCGATGCCAAACTCACGGGTAATCACCCATTGCTTGATGGTGAGCCGATATGGGAGGTGATGGCATTGGAACCCACACTGCTGTATTCTTTCAGAAGCAACGACTACACATTCGAATGTCTATGTAAGAACGCGGAATTTATTGCAAAAATCAAAAACATGTACGAAAAGAAAACAAAATAACTATGGCAAATCATTGTTGGAATTGGTCATGCTTTACCGGTGATAGGGCAGACCTCGAGAAGTTAATCGCCAATGTAAACAAGGCGATGGAATTGAACGCAGAGAACAGCGGGCTATTGTGGTACGGCACTTACTCAGTAGCATTGGGCTTGCCTCCGTGGCAAGAGGGCGATCCCGAGTACGATGTGTACTTGCGGTATGGTAGCAAGTGGTTTGACGTTGACATCGACGACAACAAAGACCACGTCAATCTCATAGGCTCGTCGGCATGGAGTCCCATGTGTGAGTTCTTTCGCAAACTCAGCGCGGTATACAACCTCAATGTAGAGGCGGAGTACGAGGAGCCTGGCATGGACTTCGGCGGATTCTTCAGCGCTGAGGTGGGCGAGGTAACCAAGGACGAGCAACTATCCTACAACCAATACAGGGCATCAAGCGACGGCACAGAATCAATCATTGAAGGCGTAGACCAATTTGATTTTGAGTCAGCCGATGAAGCAATCGAACACTATGAAGACCTCAAGTTTGTACTCAACGACAACCAATGGGAGCAATTCAAATCAGAACTAAAGAGTGTCTTCGAAGACACAAAGACAAACGACCATGACAAAGTTTAATATAACCCCCTACCAAACCCCTCAAGATCTACAAGAGGTACTTGAGCAGAACAAGTTCGTGTTCCCACTCGCACTGCGGTGGTGTACCGACGACGTCGACATCATCAACGACAACCAACGCACGTTCACCGATGAGCAGAAGATTCACATCCTCAACAGGTTCTTCGAGGTACACGAGCGTGAAATCATCGAGATGATCAACGACAAACTATGTGAGTTTATCCACTACGAAGAGTATGAAGATTAGTTTATTCGACGCGATGTGTATTCGGAATGAATACACCGCAGAGCAATGCACAGCAGAGATAAGGCAGATGTGCCGGGCAATTGACCACGGCGCTGACCCCGAGGAATTACTGCACGAACGAGGCATCGAGGCAGACTACACAATGGAACTACTCGATTGCTATTCTGATTACATGGACGAACAAGAACAGAGACTTGAAGACTAGTATTCAACAAAGAACTTGGTAGATATAGATTTGGAATTGTCATAGATTTATACTACCTTTGTAATGTTGTCGGAGAGGACACGGTGTCTTTTGAATTTGGTTTTTCATCACCGTGTCTTCGAAGACACAAGGACGCATCTTCGATGCGGACTTGTAACAAAAGCGTAAAACAAAAGCAAACACATGAGAACAGAGTTTATTATTGGGGACACCCTATGCGTTGTACGTTTGGGGTTCACATCGAACGACAAGATTGCTCCGGCATCGGAGAAGATTGTCCAGACCTATCATTACAGCCGAGACCAATTCGAGGATGCACAATCCAAGTCAAGCATGCAATCGTTCTTCAGCAAGGACGGGGCTGTGTGTTTCGACTGCCCGTATTCTATGGGTAGTGGCGCCGAGTTGAAAGGTTGCTACACCCACAAGATGCATCAGTACTCGGGCATGGTATCGCAGTTGCGTAGCATTGCACTCAAGCACAAGCGATGGGATGACATCCCTAAGTTTGACGAGGGCATCCACGCCGTGATTGTTGGTATGTGTGCTGGCAAGTATGTGCGGTTCGGTACATACGGCGAGCCGGTGCTGATACCAATCGAGTTGATGCGCGACATATGTGCGGTGGCCAAATCTTGGACAGGGTACACACACCAATGGAGGAAGCCATGGGCGTACGACTATAGACAGTTCTTCATGGCATCGACCCACAACCTTGAGCAGACAGAGTTGGCAGAGACTATGGGGTGGCAGTCGTTCATGGATGACAGCACCCACACCAAGCACACCGGTATGGTCAACTGCCCGGCATCAAAGGAGGCGGGGTATAAAAGTACTTGCAGTAAGTGTACACTATGCAGTGGCACCACTGGCAAGGGAAGTAAATCAGTATACATTTTTAATCACTCATAAACACATGACAATCGTAGAGTTACAAGCACTATTAATCAAAGAGGTGAACTATGGTATCACCTTGGTCAAGCAACGAGGCCTGTACAAGCAGGCATCTTTCGATGTGAAGAAACGCATCGACGAAAACATCGAAGAGCAGATAGTACACCTGGTATTATCCACTCGGTACTTCAACGAGGACATTGCCAAGCGCGACCTCGGCATACCCGATCAAACAATAAATGAAATGATATCCAATGCAATGGTAAAAAACTTTTCTATATTCGGAGGCAATGATTAACATACTTCTCAAGTTCATCAACAAGTCCGGCAAGATGGTTGTCGCTGACCCGTGTGTCATCAAAGACACTATCGACTGCATCGAGTTCAGCAAGGTGCGTCGTGGCGTATGGTGTGTGACTGCATCGGTTGACGCTGACCTCACGCTCATGCAGTTCAAAGCCACACACGAAGATGCACGCATCATGACATCGGAGAACGAGACACACGAGGTGCTAGTGCAGAGCGAGCAGATGGGGTTCTTTGATGATGCAGATTACCGCAACGACAAGGTCGCAGTTATGATGCCACGTGAGCCATACAAGACGATGAAGGATGGCGACAAGTGGTACTGCGCGATGTCTCACATCACCAACACCGCAGACTATGGTGTGGGTGTGTATGAGTGCGGGGCTATTGCAGATATCAGCAACGGGACACACAAGATCATTGCTCGCAAGAGTATCGACGGAACATATGTAGAATTCGAAATCAAATAAAACTATGGCAATACTAATTACAACGGACGGCGAAGTGGTTGATAACTACGACGCCTCAGACCTCGGCAAAAAGCAGAACGCAGTCGGCGGGTACATCGAGTATGTAAGAACGCGATTGGGCATGACGTTTATTGTAAACGAGGAGGGAATGTTACTTGGGCTGAAGCCCAACATGTTGGCAAGCAACCTAGCAGAGATGCTATTGCTGGGCAATGTACTGATCGTTAGTCAAGAAGAAATTGAAGAGGAGGACAAAGAATGTTAAACAAGAGAATCAATTCGGTGGAGGAACGCAGAGAGTTCGTCCAAGACATCATCGATCGGTTGTTGTATCTCGACCACGACAACAGAGAGAAGTTCATTAATAGCGTACAGGGTACCGTGCGTAAGTTCAAACTACCTGTGACCGTGGACAACGATGGCACCCGGGTATATAGACCAGTCCCACAATGAGGAACTTCATCATCGTAATCGTCACCATCCTATCCGGACTAGCCTACGGATGGTGCATCGTCAAGTACCCCATCACTGCGCAGATCATCGCCGGTGGCATGGGCCTGTCGTTCCTGTTCATAATGATGGTAGCATTCTATCAACTTAAAAAAGAAAACAACAATGAAAAATAAAAATCTAATCCTCACGCTTATGCTGTTGCTGGGCGCCAACAAAAGTTACTCTCAGTGGGTGACAAAAATTGTAGACAACAAACTTGATGCGCCCTACAAGATTTCCTATTGTACTGACGCACTAGACAAATCATTTCTTAAATTGGAAGTTGTCGGAGAGCAACTATCCTTTTACCTTGGCGGTAGTTATTTCTGCGACGACATGATCACCGTAGACATAGCACTTGTGGTAAACGGAGAACCCAAAAGATACACCATTGAAGGAATGAAAGGGTCTAACTCTAAAGTTCTTTTCTTGGTTGATGATTTACTTGCAGTAGAACAAGCAGAGTTCTTCAAAGATTTCAAGGCTTGCTCTTCAGCAGTGGTTAGAATTAACGAGAGCCATTGTACCTCTGACATCTTTAAATTTAACATGTCCGGTTCTACAAAGGCAGTAAATTTTATGCTTAATTAAAATACAAGGAGGTAACAATGAGAAACAATAAACAAAGTATGAAACTATACACAGAAGAACAATTGATAAACACTGTTGAGGCAATTAGGGGGTACATTAAAAATTACCCCGAAAAATTCCACGAATCAATGATTGAAAAACATCTTAAGAATTTGGCACCACTTGCAACAAAAAGAACTCTCATCATCTACAACACCAAAGAAACAACGGAAGAAGAAGCAA
>JAFMJK010000153.1 GCA_017853515.1 Chthoniobacterales bacterium
AGCTTTGTTCGACACGGATCCTCTGGCGCGCAGCGTGGCTCCCGTGGCCGCCTCGGTCGAAGGCCGGGAATTTGTCGTCCGCTGGATCACCAAGACCAACGATGTCGGCGCCGTGATCAGGCCTCTGCAGCGCACGAATTTGGCGGGCGTCACGTCAGGATGGTCGGCAGGGCCTTCAGTGACCTCCATCACCGACCGCTACGGCTCACAGGTTACGAACGAGACGCGTGTTCCGATCGACGGACGCGCCAGCTATTTCCAGACTCTGTCGATTATCCCGCAGTAGCGGCATGCGGCGCCACGGCTTTGGCGACGGGGAGCTTGTCCGGCATGGTGTCCGGTCTTGCCGGCTCGCGACGGCCCAGCCTACGCTCCGAAGTCTATGATGACCCCCGACCAGGAAAAACTGCGCGACGTGTGGGAGGAACACATGAAGTGCGAATTCAGCACCAAGAGCGTCGAAGACACCATGGCCACGATGGTCGAACCGGCGCACGTGAACCACGTTCCGACAATGACGGGAGGCACCGGAATGCCCGGTATCGCCGATTTCTACGCGAAGCATTTCATCCCGAAAATGCCTGCTGACACGAAGACCGAACTGGTTTCGCGCACGGTCGGCAGCGATCGCATTGTCGACGAGTTGATTTTTTCATTCACGCACACCGTGACGATGGACTGGATGTTGCCCGGCGTGGCGCCGACCGGTCGTCCGGTGCGGGTGCCGCTGGTTGCCATCATCGGGTTCAAGGACGGCAAAGTGCAGAACGAGCACATTTATTGGGATCAGGCTTCCGTGCTCATGCAGATCGGATTGCTCGACGGGTCGAAACTACCGGTGGCCGGTGCGGAGACAGCCGACAAGGTGCTCGATCCGAAGCTGCCATCGAATGCTTTGATCGAGCGCGATCACTGATGCCAATACCCCTTTGCTTGCAGATTCTGCGGTTTGTCTGATGCCAAACCAGAAAAGGATCCGGACTATCGAACAAGGTTTTGAGGGTAGGGACACGCGGCTCGCGTGTCCGTTGGAAAGAGGGCGGACGAGCGAGTCGCTCATCCCTACCTCAAGTAACAAAGTCTAAAATCTTTTGGGACTTGGTCTGAGGCTGCGCAGTTGTTTCGCGGATCATGCCGCACTCCACATCCACTGGATGGTCATCCAGTCAAGCGGGATGCCGAGGGTGATGTTGAAAGGGAAGGTGATGCCGAGGGAAAGAAGTTCGACCAGACCCGGATTCGACTCGGGCACGGCGTGGCCGAAGCGCCGCCCATGACCTGGCGTCATCGGAGCGCAACAGACCTGTTCCCTTCAGGCGGGACAAGCCCGTCCGCGCGGGGCATACAAGCCGAACCGGCTACAACAAAACTTAAACTGCTCTAGCGGGTGACCAAGGGTCGGCGCTGCCGGTTTTCCTAGGCGCGCTTTTCGAACACTTCGACGTCGAAAATGTTGGCCGAGACGCTCTCGCCGGACGGCGAAAGCCGCGCGGTGGCCATCAGCTCGCGCATTTCCTCGCGCCCGCGATACCGGAATCTTTTGCCAAACACTTCGAGTGTCCGGATCGCCGCGCGTTGGCGGAAAGTATTCACCACAACGTGTCCGCCGACTGCGGTCATGGTTCCGACGTTGGCCACGACCTGCGACGCGCTGGGGGAGGCTTCGGGGCGCGCCTCGCCGAGGAGTTCTTCCGTGGTGATGAAGGTGTGCCCGGGAAAATACTCGAGCAAGCCGACGACCGTGACCACATCGAACGGCGCATCGTGCGCGGTCTTCGACGTGGGTTGCAGGATGTCTTCGATCTGCAGATGGATGCCGTGCGGCGATCCCGCGTGCAGCGCGAGGTGCGCGCTGGTGGCCGGCAGTTTGCCGAGGAGTCGAAGGGCTTTCTCGACATTGCCCGATTCGCGGTCGCTGATCGTCGCGGAAATGAGCCGCGGATCGTGTCCCTCGCCGAGAAGTTTTTCCAGCAGCACGGCCATGCTCAATCCGGTGCCCGCGGCCACGGCTTTGAGGCGCACGGGGAGGCCTGCCTTGAGCCGGCGCAAGGCGAGACGGTGCGCGAAGCGCGTTTCCCAGACGAAGCGCCACTGCACGTCGCGGGCCTGCACCGAATCGAGCATGATGTTGTCCCACAGCTCGGCGTTCTTCCGGATCCCGGGCAGGAGCATCATGTAAACGGCGTTCATCGGATCACCGCCCTCGACGAAGCTCGCGGTGTCCGCGCGCGACGGTTCGAGCAGCGTCCGCGCGTAGGGGTGCCCGGAGTCCTCGAGGATCCGGTTGCGGTAGACGACAACTTCCGCGCCGTCTTTGCCCGGGCGCTTCTCGGCACGCGTGGTTCGCTCCATCAACCGGAAAGCGAACGCGCCGAGCCCGCGGCGGATGAGGTTCGAAGGCGCGGGCGGATCTTCCGCGAAAACCCGGCGGGTCAGTGCCGCGACGATGGTGCGCGCCAATTCTTCGCGGCCTTCGCCGTAGAGCGCGGATACCGCGTCCATCGGCGTGACCTTGTCGCGCTCGAGGAGGGAGGAGGTGGCGTGATCGGTGCTCACAAGTGCTCCACGAGGATGCGTTTGATTTCCGCCATGCCGAGCGGATGCAGGTGGCTCCAGTGGCCGCTCGGTATAACGCGTTCGCTTTGCGCGCCGTTCATGTGGCTGCTCCAGTAAGGCACGATACCGTCGCTGCTCTCCGGCTTCGTGTGGTCGAGAAACCCGCCCTTCCCGCGGTCGCCGATCAGCGAGTGATACGGCACGCCGCGGGCGGTCGGCAGCGTGTTGATTTTTTCGAGGAAAAGGCTGTCCGGGTCCAAGAGGTCGATGCTGTTGGGGAGGCGGTTGCGGCTGTGGGTGCGGGCTTCCGGCCGTGTCTGGGTGATGACCTCGTCGTAGACCTCCTTGTCTTCGACCGGACTTCCGACGATCGCCGCGCCGAGGCGTCCCCAGAAATCCACCGCCTTGTCGCTTCCGCGATGCGAGGCGGAGACGAAGACGACACGTCCGATGCCCGGCACCGGTTTGAAGAGCAGCATGCCGCCGAGCATGCGCCGCGCTTTGTCCGAGAGCGTGAGTCGGCCCGGAGGTTTGTCGAAGTAGAGATCCCAAAGTTCGTCGCCGCTGTCGGTGATGAGCGCGCGGCTGATCATTCCGCCCATGCTGTGCCCGATGACCACGGCATCGCGCATGCCGGGGTAGCGTTTGCGGGCTTCGGCCAGCTGCTCGCGCAGATACGCCGCGGCGAGCGGATAGGGCAGGCCCGAGGGATAGGCGTAGAACCACACTTGGTAGTTCTCGCGGATGACCGGATCGCCGCGGAGAAACTCGACGAGCGGTGCCCATGTGGCCGGAGAGTTGCCGAGACCGTGGATGCAGATCACGGGAATCTTGCGGGGATCATAGGGCTGCAAACGCGCGAGCCGCGCACGCCCCGCGAATTCCTGCGGCTTGAAAAGCCCCAGCAACTCCTTCTTTTCCAGATCCAGCTCGTCCAAAGCCAAGGCGAGGGGACCTTGGAAGTCGCCGGCCAGCGGATAAGTGCGGCCGTCGAAAACCACGTTCTCCCGCGACAGAGGATCGAGCAGCGCGATATCGGCGTTCCGCCCGCGGAAATTCACCAGTGCGGTGAGACTGTAGTAGACGTTTTTTCCCTGCGCGAATTGGTCGAGCTTGGTGTAGTCGACTTCCCGTCCGGCCACGACGAGCGGTGCGCCGAGCCCCTCCTTCAGCGAACGTTCGCCGACGCCCTTGCCGCGGAAATCGTAGCGGTCGGACGGTCGGAACTCGAAGAGCGATGGATGGAACTGCTTCTCCTTCGAAGGCGGCTTGAGCGTCAATCGCCAGGGCGCGCCCGTGGCCGAGGGGGCGACGACAGGTTTGTCCCAAGGCGCGAGTTTGGTCTCGTGGAGGATGTCCATCACGCGGGCCACGGCGAAGTTGTAGTCGCTTTGCAGCAGGGTGTTTTTCGGATCCCGCGCGAGTTTGCGCCGCACCTCGTCGGCCGCATCAAGATAGCCGCCGAGCTGGGCGAGCGGGTTGTTGGCTGATTTTTCCTGCGCGACGGCAAGTTGCTTTTGCTCCGCGGTGGTGGCCAAACCCACGGTGTTTCCGCGGATCTTCGCTTTGGAGTAACCGACGCATCCGCCGAGAAGCACGGCGGCCGGTAGCAGGAAGAAGAGCAGGCGTTTCACGCGGTTATCCTTTGCGGGCGGCCGGACTCTGTCAACGCGCCTCAGCCCGGTGTTCCGACCAGTCCGTCCTTGATCGATTTTTGCAGAGGCTTGCCGATCCAGAGCCGCAGGAGCGCGTGGTAAAAATCCGCCCCCGCGATGGTGTCGAGCGTTCGCCCGCCGAGTTTCACCACGGTGCCCTCGGTCGGGATGTAGTCGATATCGATGACATCGCCGGGCTTCAAATCGGCCCCCTTGTTGAAGCATCCGAGGAACTCCGAGAGTTGTCCGGCGAACTTCTCCTTTTCCTCGGCCGTGAAATTGTTGTCGATGTTGTCCTGCACCGTGGAGCTGAACTGCTCTTCGTCCACCGGACGGACCATGGTGATTTGGATCCGCTTCGCGTCGCTTTTCGCTCCCATGATCTGTTCCGCGTCGCGCATGATCTCGGTAAGGAAAAGGCGGATCTTGTAGACCTCGAATCCCCAAACCGTGCGCGTGGCCTCGCCGTTGAGCACCAGCCCGTCGCTCCGGTCGGGTGCAGCCACCACTGGCGGCGTTTCCTCCCTGGCATCCGCTCCGCAAAGCAGGATCAAGGACGCGACAGCGGCGGGAAGCAACCTCACGGGAGCACGATCTGCTATTCCGCCGCCACGCGCAACATCACTTCATTGCGCCGCATGAAGGGCAATGTCCAAGGCGGATCATAATAGGCGAAGACCGGCTCGCCCTCCGCGCGCAGTTTTTTCGTGTCCATCCACGCGCGCAGTCTTCCCAGCGCATCGGCTTCGTTTTTGTCCGTGCGCCGGCCGGAATAAGTGAACACGGCGAAGCGCGCCGCCGGCATGGTATCGACCGATACTTCCGCCCCTTTCGGCGCGGGCACCTTGGCCGCCGCCACTTCGCGCGGGACGACAAAGCTCATGCCGCTTTCCTCGCCTTTGTGCTGCACAAGCACCGGCGCGGTCATGGCGATCTTCTGCTCCGCTTCGTTGCCGCCCGAAATGTAGCGGAAGAGTCGCATGAAATCCCCGTCGCCCATCTCCGTTCGCGCCACCGTCATGGCCGGATAATCCCGCACCTCGAACTTGCCGTCCTGCTCGGCAACTTTGTAGTCAGGTGTCTCGATAGCCATGGTATGGGTGCCCGCGGTCGAAGCCAGAACGACGGTCGCGAATCGCAGTAAAATGCGCCGGGCAAACCGTGTTTCCGGGAGTTTTCGCGCGGAAGATTTCAAGGACGGAACAATTTCACGGCCAGAGGGTTTGTCGTGCCCGCCAAGCCGGCACCTTTCAGCCCGCTCTCCGTGCCGGCAATCGCGGAAGAAAAGAGAACGCCCCGGTAAGGCACCTT
>JAFMJK010000154.1 GCA_017853515.1 Chthoniobacterales bacterium
CGCGCCCGGCGACGAATACATGTATCTCGTCAATGGCAACCTCGAACGGCGCGACCCGCGCGGGCGCGAGCTTTCCAGCGCCGGAAAATCCGTCGTCCACAATCCTTCGGCCTTCGACTGGGAAGGCGTGACCCCGCCGCAATCCGAGTTGCGCGACCTCGTCATCTACCAACTGCACCCGGGCACATTCCACGATCCGGAACCGGGCGACGGACGCATGGCAACTTTGCGCGACGCCATCGGAAAGTTGGACCATCTCCGGGAACTCGGCGTGAACTGCGTGCTGCTCATGCCGGTCGCCGAGTTTGCCGGTGATCACAGTTGGGGCTACAACCCTTCCGACCCCTACAGCATCGAGCGCGCTTACGGCGGTCCCGATGCGCTGCGCGAGTTCGTCAAAGAAGCGCACCGCCGCGGCATCGCGGTTCATGTCGATGTGGTCCACAACCACTACGGGCCCGACGATCTCGATCTCAAACAGTTCGACGGCTACGGCGGGGGCGACAATTCGCACGGCATCTACTTTTACGAGGACGAGGAACGCGGATCGACTCCGTGGGGGCCGCGTCCCGATTTAGGCCGCCCGGAGGTCAGGGCTTATATCGCGGACCAGATCCGCATGCTTTTCGACGAATACCGTATCGACGGACTCCGCTGGGATTCGGTTGTAAACATCGTCCGCTACAACGATGGGGCTTCGGACAATTCCGATGGCGAGAAACTCATCGACGAACTTTCGCGGATGATCCGATCGAAGTATCCCGGAAAAATTTCCATCGCGGAGGATGCGGTCGGTGATGAGCGCTTTGACGGATCCTGGGAATACGGATTCCACCACGCGGGAGAAGAAGGGGAACTCGGCGTCGCTTCGCAGCTTCTTCGGCCCGCGGGAGAGACCGATGTCACGGACATCGCCTCGCGACTGCAATCCGATCTCGGTTTTGCCCGTGTGGTTTACACCGAAAACCACGACGAGACGGGAAAGCTCAACGGCAAGGAGCGACTCATCACCGGCGTGGATGAAAGCGATCCCCACAGCCTGACGGCCAGACGCAAGAACGCGCTCGCGGCCGTGCTCACCCTTACGGCGCCCGGCGTGCCCCTTTTGTTCATGGGGCAGGAAACTCTCGAGACGTCGGAGTTCCACGACTCGAACCCGATCGACTGGGAGCGCGGTGAAGTGTCGTCCCGTTCGACGAAACTCTACCGCGATCTTGTCCGCCTGCGAAGGAACCTCGACGGCCGCAGCGGGGCCCTGCAGGACACCAAAATCCGCATCATGGAGGAGGACCCCGCGAGGCAGCTTCTCGTCTACCGCCGGTTTTTGGCAGGGAAACCGGACGACGATCTGGTCATTGCGGTGAACTTTTCCCCCGAACCGATGGAAGATCTTGCCCTCACCCTCCCCCGCGCGGCGGATTGGGAGGTCCTGCTCGACACGGACGACGAGAAATACGGCGAAGGTTTCACCGGTCCAACGGCCGCCACACGCGGCTCGGGCGGAAACACGGTTTCGGTGAGTCTGGCCCCCTTCAGCGCCAAAATCATCGGCGTGAAGAAAAAATAACTGCAGAAGCTAATCGCCAGCCTCGGCGGGAGCGCTGGCCACTCCGGGCTCGATAAGAACCTCAACCACCGTGGTGGTTTGCGCGCCGTGGGCCACTCTCATGTCATAAAGACCGCGCGCCACCGCATCCCGGAACAGGCTCTCCGTATCGGTCGGAATTTTGGCGATGATGCGGAGTGTTTTGCCGTCGTTCCACGAGGAGGCCACTCCTCCGACACCGCCGGCCAAGCGGACCACGCGCTGCACCTGCGCTTCGAGTTCGTCGGGTGGGCACCGGAGAATCTCCGCGTCCGCAGCCAAAGTCGGCACGGGCAAGGCGGCCTGCGCCGCCCGCTCCGCCGCCTCGCGCAAGCCGGAAGTGTCAGGTGCAACTTCCGGCTGGTTGCGTGTTTCCTCCCAGAGCTTCATTCCGCCGATCACGGCGAGAGCAAGGGGCAGCGCGAGAGCCAGAGCCGCCACACCGGCGGCAATCAGCATCTTTTTTTGTCCTTCGCTGCGCACCCGCGCATCCTGCACAAGGCTGGCCCGCGGCGCAAACCGCGAGTCGTCTTGGCCGGAGTTTGACCCCCGGCCGCGGCTCGGGAATACTGGCCGGTCCTATACTATGCGTAATACGCGCAATTTCTGCATCATCGCCCACATCGACCACGGGAAGACGACTTTGTCCGACCGCTTGCTCGAGGCGACCAAGACCATTTCTGACCGGGAGAAACAGGACCAACTCCTCGATTCGATGGACCTCGAGCGTGAACGCGGCATCACCATCAAAATGCACCCTGTCGCCATGCGCTACAAAGCGAAGGACGGACAGGAATACAAACTCAACCTTCTCGACACGCCCGGGCACGTGGACTTTGCCTACGAGGTTTCCCGCTCCCTTGCCGCCTGCGAAGGCGCGTTGGTCATTGTCGACGCCGCCCAAGGCGTGGAGGCGCAGACCGTGGCCAACGTGCATCTGGCCAACAAGCAAGGCCTCACCATCATCCCGGTGATCAACAAGATCGACCTGCCGAATTCGGACATCCCCACGGTCAAAAGACAACTCGAGGAAATCTTGGCCATCCCGGCAGACGAAGCCATTCTGGCCAGCGCGAAGGCAGGCATCGGGATCGAGGACATCCTCGAAGCGGTCATCCACCGCATCCCGCCTCCGGCCCCATGGCCGGACGACAAGGTGCGGGCCCTGGTTTTCGATTCGACCTTCGATTCGTATCGCGGGGTCGTCACCTACGTCCGCATGATGAGCGGTTCGCTCAAGGCCGGCGACGGCGTCAAGATGATGAGCAACAACCGGCCCTACGAGGTGAAGGAAGTCGGCGTCTTCACCCCGAAGATGGAGGCGCGGGAAAGCCTCGAGCCGGGCGACACGGGCTACGTCATCGCCAACATCAAGACCTCGAGCGAAATCAAAATCGGCGACACCCTCACCGGCACGCGCTCCCCTGCAACGGAGGCCCTTCCCGGATTCCAAGAGATCCAACCCATGGTTTTCAGCGGCGTCTACCCGATCAACACGGCGGACTTCGAGCATCTCAAGTCCGCCATGGCGAAGCTGCAGATCAACGACTCGTCGTTCGTGTTCCAAGCCGAGAGCAGCGTCGCTCTCGGTTTCGGCTTCCGCTGCGGCTTTCTCGGATTGCTCCACATGGAAATCATCCTCGAGCGCCTGCGGCGGGAATACGACATGGACATCATCGCCACGTATCCGTCGGTCATTTACGAGGTGCACAAAACCAACGGCGAAGTCCTCCATGTGGACAACCCGGAATATCTGCCCGACTTCAGCGTCATCGAGGAAATCCGCGAGCCGATCGTCAAGTGCTTCATCATGGTGCCGAACGAATACATCTCGCCGCTCATGCAGCTCATCATGGAGAAGCGCGGAACACTCGACCACACCGAGTCCCTCGACACACGCCGGGTCATGCTGACCTGCGTTCTGCCGCTCAACGAAATCCTCGTCGACTTCAATGACAAGATAAAGAGCATCACCCGCGGCTACGGCTCCATGGACTACGAGCACGCGGGGACCCGCGCCGACAAGCTGGTGAAGCTCGATCTGCTGGTCAACGGCGAGCCGGTGGACGCCTTCTCGTCCATCGTCCACCGCGACAAGGCGGAAGCGCGCGGACGCCAACTTGCGGCCAAGCTGAAGGAAGTCATCCCCACACAGCTTTACCAAGTCGCCATCCAGGCTGCCATCGGCGGCAAGATCATCGCGCGCGAAAGCGTCAGCGCCATGCGCAAAAACGTCACGGCCAAATGCTACGGAGGCGACATAACGCGCAAACGCAAGCTTCTCGAGAAGCAGAAGGAAGGCAAAAAGCGCATGAAGAGCATCGGACGGGTCAATATCCCGCAGGAAGCCTTCATCGAGGTGCTGAAGGCAGGCTGATTGCCGCAAATTTGTAGCGGCGGTCCATGACCGCCGGAACAGGAGAAGAGAAAGGCTCCGACGGTCATGGACCGCCGCTACACCCTGATCACGCCGCCGCCATCAACTCACGCAGCACGAACGGCAGAATTCCGCCGTGACGGTAGTATTCGACCTCGATCGGCGTATCGATGCGGAGAATCACGGGAACATCCTGCGTTTTGCCGTCGGCCCGCGTGATGCGCAGAGTCAGCTTTTGACGCGGCTTCACGTCTTCTGACAATCCGACCACATCGAAAGACTCCGAGCCATCCAGACCGAGCGTCTGCGCGCTCGTGTCTTCTTCGAACTGGAGCGGCAGAACGCCCATGCCGACCAAGTTCGACCGGTGGATCCGTTCGTAGCTCTGCGCCACGACCGCTTTCACGCCGAGAAGCATCGTGCCTTTGGCCGCCCAGTCGCGACTCGAGCCCGTCCCGTATTCTTGCCCGGCCAGAACAACAAGCGGGGCCTTCGCGTCCTTGTATTTCATGGCGGCATCGTAGATGGCCATGACCTCGCCTTCCTTCGCGCCGGGCGCGAAATACTTGGTTACCCCGCCCTCCACACCCGGAACCATGAGGTTCTTGATGCGGACATTGGCGAAAGTGCCGCGGGTCATGATGCGGTCGTTGCCGCGGCGCGATCCGTAACTATTGAAGTCCACCGCCTCGACTCCGTGTTCGACCAGATATTTCCCCGCCGGCGAAGCCGCTTTGATCGCGCCAGCCGGCGAAATGTGGTCGGTCGTCACGGAATCGCCGAAAATACCGAGCGGACGTGCGGCTCGGATGTCGGCGATCTTGCCCGGGTGCATGGAGAAGTTCGCGAAGAACGGCGGGTTCTGGATGTAAGTGCTCTTGTCGTCCCACGCGTAAAGTTGTCCGGCCGAGCCCGGGATCTCGTTCCACTTCGGGTTTTGCCCGGCAAAATCCGAGTAAAGTTTTCGGAAGATTTCCGGCGTGAGCGCGGCCTGCATGCTGGCGCGCACCTCCTCGAGCGTGGGCCAAAGGTCGCGGAGATAAACCTCCTTGCCATCTTTGTCCTTGCCCAGCGGTTCTTGGGTGAGGTCGATATCGACGCGTCCGGCCAAGGCGAAGGCCACCACGAGCGGCGGGGACATGAGGAAGTTCGCTTTGACGTTTTGATGCACGCGGGCTTCGAAGTTGCGGTTGCCCGACAGCACGGACGCGGCCACGAGATCGTGTCCGGTGATCGCCTCCTCCACGGCCTGCGGGAGCGGGCCCGAATTGCCGATGCAAGTGGTGCAACCGTAACCGACGATCTGGAATCCAAGTTTGTCCAGATAGGGCTGGAGCCCTGTTGTGGCGAGATAGTCCTGCACCACACGCGAACCCGGAGCCAACGAGGTCTTCACCGCGGGAGAGACGTGCAGCCCGCGTTCCACAGCTTTCTTGGCCAGCAAGCCCGCGCCGATCATCACGCTCGGATTGCTCGTGTTGGTGCAGCTGGTGATCGCCGCGATGACCACG
>JAFMJK010000155.1 GCA_017853515.1 Chthoniobacterales bacterium
TCGTGGCGGCCGACCTGCAGGTAAATGAGGCGCCCCGAGAAGATGCTGAAGACGATGGCCAGCGCGATGCAGACGATTCCGGCGCGGCGGCAAACAGGCGCGTTCATCGGGCGGCCTCCTCGTCGTCGGCCACGGGCAGCGCGGCGGCTTCGGTCTGCAGACGCAAACGCACGATGCGCGCGTCGGAGACCTCCATCATGCGGATGTACCCCTCCTGCCGCCGGCGCTCGAGGGCGGGCCGGCCGGTCAAGCGGCGGATGTCGGAGTTGATGCCGAGAAGCTTCTCGTCGAGTTCGCGCACCGAGTTTTCCAAGTCGCGGCAAAGATTGCCGTCCGTCGTGAGCTTCTGCTTCATGTGCACGTAGCACACGCCGAGCAGTCCGACGAAGACAACCAGCGCGAGCCAGCGAACGAGAAAGATGGCCCCGTGGGCCTGGTCCTGATGAGCGCGACTCATGCCGCCACCTCCTGCGGAAGGGAAATGATTTCGACGGCGCGGAGGCGGGCGCTGCGGGCGCGCGGGTTGCGCTTCACCTCTTCGGGCGAGGCTTCGAGCGGCTTGCGCGTGAGGTCGAGAAAGCGACGTCCGGGATTGCGCCGCGGCGCAGGCCACTCGGGGCGGTCGAGCCACTCCTCGCTGCCGGAACGGAAGAAAGATTTGACGATGCGGTCCTCCAGCGAATGGAAAGTGATGACGGCAAAGCGCGCCCCGCCGCGCAGGAGCAAGGGGATGGTCTCAAGGGCCCGCCGCAAAGCGCCGAGTTCGTCGTTCACCGCGATGCGCAGGGCCTGGAAAACGCGCGTGGCCGGATGGATGCGACTGCGGCGCGGAAGGACCCTCTCGAGCAGCGTGGCCAGCTGACCCGTGCGGGCAAACGCCACACGCTCGCGCTCGCCGACGATGGCGCGCGCCGCGCGTTTGGCCTGCGGTTCTTCCCCCAGCTCCCGGAAAATGCGGACCAACTCCTCTTCGGACGCGGTGTTGACGAGATCGGCCGCCGTTTCGCCGGAGGACGAATCCATGCGCATATCGAGCGGCCCGTCGTGGCGGAAGCTGAATCCCCGAGCCGCCGTGTCGAGTTGGTGCGAGGAAACACCGAGATCGAGCAACGCGCCATCGAACGGAGCGGCCGACAGGACTTCCGGATTCTCCGCGGCGCCGGCAAAATTGCCGTGAACGGCGCGAAACTGCCCGCCATAGATGGCGAGGCGTTCGCGCGCATGGGCCAGCGCCGCCGTGTCGCGGTCCAAACCGACGACGCGCGCCCCCGCCGCGAGCAAAGCCGCACTGTGTCCGCCCCCTCCCAGCGTGCCGTCGAGAAAAAGTTTCCCTCCGCGCGGCTGAAGCACGCGCAGGCTCTCCTCCGTCATGACGGGCTCGTGCCGGAAGTCTTCAGGACTTGCGGCGTCGTGCCGGTTTGCGGAGGCCGAACTGCTCATAAACGGTGCGAACATTGAGTCGGATGCAGGACGCGCCTTCCGCCCGGCCTCCCGCGTCTTTCTTCGCGGAAAAACCAAAGGCGAACTTGCGGCCGGCTTTTGCCATTCTTGATCGGTTGTTTGTTCTCGGGGGGTTTTCGGGAGGTGCCGGGCGCGCTACAGACCGACTTCTCCCGCCACCCGGCGGAAGACCTCGTCTTCGGCAGCTGTCGCGTCGTTCCAGCGTTGCGTATTCCAAATTTCCATGCGGCTGTGGCTGCCGATGAGCACGACTTCGCCTTCGAGGGCAAGACGGCGGCAATATTCCTCGGGCAGGAGGATGCGGCCTTGTTTGTCGACCGAGACGAGCTGCGCAAGGGCGTAGAAGCGGCGAATGAATTTGCGCCGGTCGGCCGGCGTGATCGCAGCGTTGGCCTCGACGTCCGACTTCACGCGGTCGAACTCGTGCGGCGGAAGAATCATCAAAAAATTCCCCGCCGGATCGGGCACCGCGAAAAACTCCTCCTTGTCGTCCCCCGAACGCCAACGCGAGGGCACGGTCACACGGTGCTTGGCGTCCACGGCATGGCGGAACTCGCCGGCATACACGATGGGAACTGGAGTGGATTTGGACATTTTGAGGGTGATGGAGCCATTTTCCACCACTTTGCCCCACTTTAAACCACTCTGCCTCCCCCGGCGTCAACACCTTTAGGGAGATTTTACGCAAAAATTTTGCGAAGTCTTTTTCGGTCGGGCGGGGGGATGGACGGGGGTCCGGGCTTGAGCGCCGGAAGGAAGTCCTCCAGTCTGGAGCTCGCGCTCACGCCATGTCCTTCATCGAGTCCGTTTTCCGCCGGCTGCAGC
The DNA here is from genome assembly GCA_017853515.1 of Chthoniobacterales bacterium. Taxonomy (GTDB): domain Bacteria; phylum Verrucomicrobiota; class Verrucomicrobiia; order Chthoniobacterales; family JACTMZ01; genus JACTMZ01. The sequence continues at coordinate 2,287 of JAFMJK010000155.1, forward strand.
GCCACCCCAAGCGCATCGTTTTTCCGGAGGGTGAGAATCGCAGGGCGATCTTGGCCGGACGCCGCTTTTACGAGCTGGGGCTGGGCGTGCCCATCCTGCTGGGCCGGCGCGCCGTCATCGAAGACCTGGCGCGGCGCGATCGGATCCCCTTCGACCATTTGGGAGTGATCAACCCCGAGACATCGGCCGACCTGCCGGATTTCTGCCGCTATCTCGAGACACTCGACCGCTACAAGAACTTCGGTCTGGCCGATGCGCGGTCGCTGCTCCTCAATCCGAACTACTATGCATCCATGATGGTGCAATACGGACGGGCCGACGGCGTGGTCGGCGGCATCGACTCGCCCACGACATCGTTGTTGCGCCCGTTGTTGCGGGTGGTGAAACCCTCGGGGTCGCAGGACTTGGTGAGCAGCTGCGTGGTGGCCGACACGGGACGCGAGGATGTCGGGCACAAGGGCGTTGTGGTCATGGCCGATTGCGGCGTCATTCCCTCGCCCGACGTGGAGCAGCTCGCGGCCATCGCCCTGCAGGCGGGACATCTTTGCCGGCAATTGACCGGCGAGGTGCCGCGCGTCGCCATGGTCAGCTATTCAACGCGCACAAGTTCGGCCCAGGCCGGCACGACGGAAAAAATGTCGGCCGCGGCCGCTTTGGCGCGGCAACACGCGCAGAGCCGCCACCTGGAAATGGAGATCGACGGCGAGTTCGAACTCGATGCCGCGTTGCTCGCCAATTCGGCGAAAGCCAAGGGCGTGCAGTCGGCGGTGGCGGGCCGGGCCAACGTGCTTGTTTTTCCCGACCTGAACAGCGGACACATCGCCGGCAAACTCGCGGGCATCCTCGGGAGCCGCGCTTACGGGCAGATTGTCACGGGGTTGACCAAGCCGGCGGCGGACGTCTCGCGGTCGGACGATATCGACACCATCGCGGCCGTGGCGGCGATCGTCGGCTTGCAGGCCATCGAAATGCGACGGCTGCAGGAAATGGCGCAAGAGGAAAAGAAAAAGGCGCGCTGAAGCAACTCAGTCGCGCCCGATACCCTCGAGAATTTCGAGCGTCCGACGAACATTCTCCGCCAGCGAACAACCGGCTGCCGCCGCGCGGCATCCGCTCTCGGCCGCCGCGGCACGTCCGTCCTGCGCCCAATAGCGCAGCGCGGCAGCCAGACCGGCGATGTCGTCGGGACGTTGCACCACGGATCCGGTCACGCCCTCCTGCAGAACCTCCGAACAACCGTTCGCGGCGCTCGTGATGACCGGCCGTCCCAGCGTCAAAGCTTCGAGGCACGCGTTGCTGAACGGGTCGTAGACCGTGGGCAAAATGAAAACATCGGCCGCGGAAAGAAGCGGGCGCACATCGCGCATGGGTCCGAGAAAAACCACATCGGTTCCTCGCGGGCAAACTCGCCGCCCGCGTCCCGCGACAAACAGCTTGGCCCCGGGAATGCCGGCCTCGGCCAAGGCCGACACGGCGTAGCGCAAGCCCTTGCGCTTCCAACCCGTGCCGGCAAACGCAGCGATGAACCCGCTCTCGGGCAACCCGAGCAGATTTCGCGCCTCGCGCTTGCCGGGGACTCCGGAAATGTAATCCTCGGGCACGCCGTTGCGCACGAGATGAATGCGTTCGGGCGGATACCCGTAGATGCGTTCGATTTCCTCGCCGACGAGGCGCGAATTGACGACGACCGCCTTCGTGTGCTCCGCGGCAAAGCAGCTCTTTTCCAAGCGCACGAGGTCACGGTGCTTGGACGAGATACGGCGCAGCATGACGTGCGTGAGCGGATCGTATTCGCGCCGACGCCGCATCCACGCGACGTGGACGCCGTCGCCGGCCCGGTAGACATCGGCGGCGAGCAAGCGTTCGAAGCTGAAAACAAGCCCGTCTCCCCACGTTTTCCGCCAGCGCGCGACGGCCGCGGCGAATCCCCACGGGCTTTTTCCGCGCAGCACGGTTTGGGACATGCCGGCCCGCGCTTCCTCGGGCCAAGGGCGGTCGCTGACGAGGACGAGGTGACGCCCGGTCTTGGCCGCTGCTGCGGCAAAACGGGCGAGAAATTTTTCCGCGCCGCCGGTCGGGGAAAATCCGCGCCGCACGAGCGCGATCGGGCGCAGCGCATCAGGCGACCAACGCACGCTCATAGCCTGCCTCCCATGATTTCCGGGATTTCCACATCGGGAGCACTGCGTGTTGCGCCCGCCGATTCCTCCGCGAGCGGACCGGCCACACCGGGGAAAAGCTCGAAACCGCGGTCGAGGCCGCCCGCTGGAAGCAGACCTCGCCAGCCTCTGGAACCGCCGAAAGAAGGTGGAGGATCGGGCCACTCGGATTGGTCCATGAGGGTTTCCTGCTCGTCGCTGGACATCGAACGCGCATCTTCGCCCACGGCGGCCCAAGCCTCAAGCTGCGCCCATCCGCGCGGCTCGAATTCCAGACGGAACGGCCCTTGCTCCTCGCCGAGCGGCACGGGCAGCAACGATCGCCAACCCCGGGCGGCCCCGAATCCGGTCTGCACCGCCGTGCCGATGCCCTCGAGCGGTTGGTAGGCGAATTCGGTGTCGGCCAGCGCCTTGGCTTCCTCCGAACGGTATTGGGCGAGCAACTTGGGCATGGTTTTGGCCCTCGAGAGATTGCTGAACTCGATGATGCCGCGCGCGATCGAGTCGGCCAGGCGCTTGCGCCAAGCCGGGCTGTCGAGCTTTTGCGCATCGCGCGGATTGGTGAGAAATCCGCATTCGACGAGGACGGCGGGCGTGACGGCACGACGGAGCACGGCAAAGCGGGCACGCTTCATGCCCCGGTCGAACATGGGCAAGCGCCCGAGCATCGCGTGGTAGATCGAGGCGGCAAGGGCCTGGTTCGCGTGGTCGAAACGGTGTCCCGACTCCGAGGAAAAACTCCGCCGCGTGAGAAAAGAATCGTGACTGTTCGGTGCGCCGCGCGGCGTCAGCGTGAAAATCTCGTAGCCCGTCGCGGCGGACACGGACTGCGAAGATGCGTTGCAGTGGATGCTGACGAAGATGGCGCCTTCCCCCAACCGCCGCGCCATCGCCGGACGCGCTTCGAGCGGGATGAAACGGTCGGTGCCGCGCGTCAGCTCCGTGCGCAACCCCGCATCGCGGAGAAGACGTTGGACCTCGAGCGCGATGGAAAGA
>JAFMJK010000156.1 GCA_017853515.1 Chthoniobacterales bacterium
TGGGCCGGCGCCGCCTAGTTGCTCGTCGATTTCTTCCAGGCGGCGGATGAGTTCGATCACTTCGCGTCGTGTGTAGGGGCCGCCCGCCGCCGCGCAGAAGTGGGTGCGACAGCCGAAGGGGCGGTCTTCATAGATCAGGCATCGCGAGGTTCGGGTATCGAGCAGCGGGCATGCGCCGTCATTCCTCGACGGCAGTGTTTTCCGTCCGGTGGCCCTAAGCGCGCGGGCGGCAACCACTGCTTCACCGCGGGTCAGATACGGCGTCTTGCCCGTCAGCTTGAAGTGACAGCACTGCGTGCGCAGTTCGCAGTTCCGCTCGACCGGCCTGTCGGCCAACTCTTGGTAGACGGCCCGGACTCCGGCGAGGCTTTCTTCTTCAGTGGACGCGCGCTCCCGCGGCATCTCAGTGGCAGCCGCAGCCGCCGCCTCCGTGACCTCCGCAGCAACCGTCCTCCTCGTGCGAATGCGCGTGGTGCACGTGGCCGTGGGAGATTTCCTCCGGCGTGGCCGGCCGGACATCGCGGACTGTGATGTTGAAGGTGAGGGTTTCGCCCGCCAGCGGGTGATTCGCGTCGACCGTGATGGTGTCGCCATCGACCGCCACGACGACAACATTATCCGATCCGTGTTCACTGCTGGCCCGGAAACGCATGCCGGGTTTGATCTCGGCGCCTTCCGGGAAAATGGATCGCTCGACCTTGCCCATGCGTCGCTCGTCACGCAGTCCATAGGCCTCGACCGGAGGAACAACCACGTCGAGTCGCTCGCCGGCTGTTTTGCCTTCGAGCGCCTTTTCCAGGCCGGGAACGATGCTGGAATATCCGTGCACGTAAGCCATCGGATTGCCCGATTGTGCGGAACTGTCCAAAAGCTCGGCCCGGCTGTTGCGGACTTCGTAGTCGAAGAAAACGGCGTGGTCTTTGGTGATTTTCATTGTCGGAAAGTTTTCAGTTTTCAGTGTTCGGTCTTTGGTCAGTTCGACCAAGACAAAGTAAACGCGGTTGATGCCTGGCTGAAAACTGTAAACTGAACACTGAAAACTCGCGCCGCTACTTCCGGAGCGGCGCAAACGCATGGTCCGCGCCCTGGCGTTTCGCCTCGAGAACAATCTGCAGGAGCCGTCCGAGATCCCCCGAGGGCCAGCCCTTCTGCTCGAACCAGCAGAGATACTCGGCGGGGAGGTCGTAGAGTTTGCGTCCGGAAAACTTGCCGAACGGCATTTCCCATGTGCGCAGTTTTTCCCAATCGGCGGCGGCTTGGGCGGGGTCCATGGCGGCAGTATGGGGCGGGGATTGGGGATTTGAAGTTTCGGATTCGAGATCGGTGCGGATCGGGCGGTTCGCAATTTCGGATTTGAGAGGGGGGCGGCGAGGTGGGATGGTGGCAGGCATGCCCGAGTTCGCCGAGGATCCCTCCAATACCCCGCACGACGACCTGCACTACCGCGAATACAAGATTCTTCTGCGCCCCGAGCGCTTCACTTCGCCGCAGGCCTTCAAGGATTTCTGGCACGTGGTCAAAGCGGTGGCCAGGGAGTGCGATGTCAGGCTCGAGGAAGCGGAAAACGCATTCGCCAACCAGGTGCGCGAGGTGCTCTTTTTCGACACGCCGGCTTACGACCTCTACAACAACCATTTCATCGTGCGCTTGCGCACCCTCTACCACGAAGGCTGGCCTGTCGGGACGCCGGAGCTGACCGTGAAATTCCGCCATTCGGACTTCGAAAAAGTTGCCGCCGTCGATGTCCGCCCCGCGTTGTCCGGAGCGACGCGCATCAAGTTCAAAGAGGAACTTCTGCCTCTCAAGGACCGCCTCGGCGATATCCGGTCCATTTTTTCGCACAATTCGATCCTCGGACTTCCGCGCGAGACGATGAACTTCGCCTTGCAAAACATCACTCACGCGTTTCCCGCCTTCCACGAGGTGGAAGCCAAAGGAACGGGTCCGATTTCGCTGGTCAACGACATGGCGGTCGAGGAAGTGCAGGTCAACGTGGGACTTTCCCATTTCGGGCACCATTACAACGGCAAGACGACCATCTCGGTCTGGCGCAGCCGCAAGCTGGAGCAGCCGGTCTGCGGCGAGTTCGCTTTCCAGTGCAAATTCAACAAAACCGACGACCTGCACCCGGATACGCTGGCCAAGGCCGATTACTTCCACAAAGAACTGCAAAAGACGGCGGCAGATTGGGTCCTTCTCGGCACGACCAAGACTGCCTTGGTCTACGGTTTGGGCAACGAGACTGTGGTGAACCATGAGTGATCCGCGCGGCTGCGTTTCGCTCGGGAAAATTTTCTCGGTCTTCGCGGTGATCGGGGCGACGAGCTTCGGCGGCGGCATCGTCGCCTATTTGCGCCGCGCCCTTGTCGAGAAAGAGAAGTGGCTCGATGAGGATAGCTTCATGGCGGCCCTCGAGATTTCGCAAACTTTGCCCGGCCTCAATTCGACCAACATGAGCGTCATCGTGGGCCGCAAGCTGCGTGGTGCGGCCGGCGCGCTGGTCGCCGTGCTCGGGATGGTCCTTCCCGGGGCTGTCGCCGTGACGGCGCTCGGTTTCGCCTACGTGGCGCTCCGGCACGACCCGAAGGTCGCGGTCATTCTCACCGGCGTGGCTGCCGCCGCGGTCGGTTTGCTTCTGCAGGTCACGCTGAAGATCGGGTGGAGACAGCTCGTCCAGCCTCGCGACCTGGCCTTTGTCGCGGTGGTTTTCGTGCTCGTGGGGATTTTCCATGTTTCGCTCGTGGTCACTTTGGTCACCGTTGCGCCGCTGGCCATCTGGATAAACCGGCCGCGGGAGGAGGATAAAGCGGGATGAACAAGATCATCGAACTGGTCAACAACTTCGCCCTCATGTCGCTGCTCGCCGTGGGCGGGGGCACCGCGGTGCTCCCCGAGATGAAACACGACACGGTCGATCGCCACCACTGGGTGAGCGACACGCAGTTCGCGGAAATCTACAGCCTCGGCCAGCTTGCGCCCGGACCGAACATGACTTGCGTGAGCCTCATCGGCTACGAGGTCTCGGGCCTGGCCGGACTTGTCGCCGTCCTGTTCGCCTTTTTTTTCCCGGCCTGCCTGCTTTGCTATTTTGTCAGCCAAGTCTGGGATGCCGCCGAAGGCTCGCCCTGGCGCGACGCGGTGCAACGCGGCATGGCGCCGATTGTCATCGGTCTCATGCTGGCCGGTTGCTACGCGCTGGGCAAAACCGCGAGTTTCGATCCGGCCAAAGGCTGGGACTACAACCTGCTGACCCTCGGCATAGGTGCCGCCGTGGCCATCATGTTGAGTCTCACGCGGATCAATCCGGCTCTGACCATTCTCGCCGGCGGTGTTGCGGGGTATATCCTTCTGTGATGAGGCGTGCGACAATTCTGATTCTGTCACTGCTGGCTCTGGCGCAGCCGGTGCCGGCTGCCGAGTGGGAAAAGTGGGAAGGTTGCCGGCTGGCGACCACCCAATACTACGACGGCGATTCGTTCCATGTCATAAAATCGGGCAAAGACCGGATTTTCCGGCTCTACGCTGTCGATACGGCCGAGGCCAGCGACGAATTCCCCGAGCGCGTCAAAGAGCAGCAAAAATATTTCGGTGCGACCAAAGAAGAAGTGCTGGCCGAGGGGAAAAAAGCCGCTGAATTCACGCGAAGACTCCTGCAGCAGCCCTTCACTGTGGAGACCCAGTGGATCGACGCCAAAGGCAACAGCCGCCAAGAGCGTTACTTCGCCATGATCACCCTCTCCGACGGCACCGACCTTGCCGTGCGCCTGTTGGAGGCAGGTTTGGCCCGCAGCTATGGCATGCAGAAGGGGCTTCCGTCGTCCTATGTGGGCAAACTCGACCGCGCCGAAGCGCAGGCGAAACGGTCCCGCCTCGGGCTGTGGGGCGGGAAAAGTGCCCCCATGCCGGAGGACAACGAGGAACCGGAGTCTGCGCCGGTTGCCGAGGAAGACATGACCGGCGCGCAATCGGTCTTCGACCAGTTGCAGCGCGAATCGGCCACCGGACTGGAGTGAGCGCTACTCGTAGCGCAAAGCACTCACCGGATCCATGCGCGCGGCGAACCACGCGGGAATGACCGCGGCCACGGTGCAGATGAGAAAAGCGCTGGCGCAGATGATGGCCACGTCGGACGGCACGATCTCGGCCGGGATTTCGGAAAACTGGTAAATCGACTTCGGAAAAATCTCGATACCCATCACCCCCGAGAGCCATTGGCTGACTTGGTTGCGGTATTGCACCAGCCAGATGCCCGTGCCGAGGCCGATGAGCGTCCCGAAAATTCCGACCACGATACCCTGGCCGACAAAGATGCCGACGATTTGTCCGGTGCGCGCGCCGAGCGCCTTGAGGATGCCGATCTCGCGCGTCTTCTGCACGGTCACGGTGATCAGCGTGTTCATGATGCCGAAGGCGGCCACGATGACGATGAAGAGCAATATAAAGAACATGACGTTGCGCTCCATGTGGATGGCTTCGAAAAGCTCGCGGTTGAGGTCCATCCAGGTCGAGATGCGGAAGTCATCGCCCAAGGTCCGGTAGACTTCGTCGCGGATTTCCGCCGCGCGGTAGGGATGCACCGTCTTCACTGTGATCCCGTGCACGCCATCCCCGAGTCCGTAGATTTCCTGCGCAATGTGCAGCGGAACGAGCATGAATTCGGAATCGTAAAGATAGCGTCCCGACTCGAAAATGCCGGTGACCTGCAGCTCCATGGGCAGGACCATCTCCCGCAGTTGCCCCGCTGTCTTCTTTTTGTCCGCGCCCTGTTCCAGTTGATTGATCTCGTCGACGATCTGCTCGAGGTTGCCCGGGGAGTAGACGGTGATGGTGTCGCCCACGCCGCAGCCGAGGATCGAGGCGAGGGCGGATCCGATGACTGTCTCGTTGCCCTCCAGTTTCAGTTCGCCGGCCACCATGAAGTCCTTGAGCGTGGTGACTTTGCTTTCCGCCTCGGCATCGATGCCGCGGATTTTCGGCGCGAGACGCCTTCCCATGAACTCGGCGAGGACCGGTCCCTGCACGAAAGGCGCCGCTCCGGTCACGCCCTGCACCGAGGCCACGGACTGCGTCCGGTCGGGCCAGTCGTAGATGATCGTCTCGCCGCCCACGACAAGGTGCGCGTCGAAGCCGAGCACCTTGCGACGGAGTTCCTGCTCGAAACCGGTCATGACCGAGATGACGAGAATGAGAACCATGATCCCCAAGGTGACCCCGAGAATGGAGATGACCGTGATGAGGCTGAGGAAGGTGCGCTTCGGTTTGAGGTAACGCAGGGCGAGGAAAAGACTGAATGGCTTGGTCATCGGACTGGCCGGAAGATTCCCGCGGGCAGGCCTGCAAGCAAGGCCAAAGCGGGGATCTCTACCGTCTCTTC
>JAFMJK010000157.1 GCA_017853515.1 Chthoniobacterales bacterium
TGGCGCGTCACCGCAGTGCGTCCGTATCCGCACCCTGAAGGCGCCGAATACCGCAATCTGGTCAACGCCGCCCTCTACGTTATGCGCCGCGATCTTTTGGCGGGCCAGTGGTCCGAAGGCATCATCGACATCGCGAAGCACGCCGTGCCCCGCTGGTTGGACGAAGGGAAGCGTGTGTTTGCCTACCGCGGCGATGGATACATCAAAGACATGGGGACACCCGAGCGCTTGGGCAAGGTGGAGCGCGATCTGCAAAGCGGAACGGTTGCCCGCAAATCCGGCCGCGCGCCGCGCACGGCTGTCTTTCTCGACCGCGACGGCACGCTCAATCTCGAGAAGGGACACCTGGCGCGTGCCGACGATCTCGAATTGTTTCCCCGTGTGGGCCCGGCCATCCGCTCGCTCAATCGCGCCGGTATCCCCGCCATTATCATCACCAACCAGCCCGTCATCGCCCGCGGTGAAGCCGACTTTGCGGACGTCGATGCCATCCATCGCCGCTTGGAAAATCTCCTGGCCAAAGACGGTGGCTTCGTCGACGGCATCTTCTACTGTCCGCACCATCCCGATAGCGGCTTCGAGGGCGAGCGACCCGACCTCAAGATCAAATGCGATTGCCGCAAACCCGCGCCGGGTCTTGTCGATGCGGCGTGCGAACTTTTCAGCATCGACCGCGCGAAATCCTGGTTCGTCGGCGACAGCGGCCGCGACCTCGAATGCGCCAAGAACGCCGGGCTTCAACCCGTGCTCGTGCAGACCGGCGCCGCCGGTCGTGACGTGCCCAGCGACGTTGCCCCTGTCTTCACCGCTCCCGATGCCGCCATCGCTATCGCCGAGATCCTACGGCGCATCGGCGTAGCCGAAGCGCCGCGGTAAAAGGTAAAAAGTAAAAAGTGGGAAAGTTAAGAGCCTTAGCCAGCGGATTTCTCTGTTTTCAACCTGTTGTTACCTTTTACTTTCCCACCTTTAACCCGCTACCGCATGCATAACCTCAGCATCAATTGTTTAACTCAGGTGTCACGCTTCAGGTCTCATCCCTCGCTTCGCTCGTGATCATCTCCCAAACACCTTTCCGTATAAGTTTTGCCGGTGGCGGCAGTGACTTGCCTGCATACTATCTCGAGCACGGCGGCGCAGTCGTATCGACCGCGATCGACAAATACGTCTATGTGACGGTCAGTCGCAAATTCGACCACAGTCTTCGCGTCAGCTACTCGCGCACCGAGGAGGTAGAGAAGGCGTCCCAATTGCAGCACCCCATCGTCCGCGAAGGAATGGGCATGCTCGGCTTGGAGGGTGGGCTTGAGATCACATCCGTGGCCGACATTCCCTCGCGTGGCACCGGCCTCGGCTCATCGAGCAGTTTTGCTGTCGGCCTCATGCACGCCTTGCACTCCATCGAAGGCCGTCACGTGTCCTCCGCGCAGCTGGCCGATGAAGCTTGCCGTATCGAGATTGAGAAATGCGGCGAGCCGATCGGGAAGCAGGACCAATATGCCGCCGCCTTCGGTGGCCTCAATTACATCGAGTTCCAGAAAGATGGCTCCGTCGAAGTTGCGCCTATCGCTTTGCCCCGTGGAGCGCGGGAGAACCTCGACCGTCACTTCCTCATGTTCTACACGGGCATCACGCGCTCGGCCTCCGGCATCTTGGCTGGTCAATCCAAAGCGCTGGCCGATGAAGGGAAGAAAGCCGAGGCCATGCACCGGATGGTCGCCTATGCCGCCGAGCTTCGCGATGAACTCTGGAAAGGCAATTTCGATGCCATGGGCCGCATTCTCCACGAGAACTGGCTGCTCAAGCGCACGCTCACTGCGGGCATCAGCTCCGGTGAGATCGATGCATGGTATGACCGCGCGATGAAAGCCGGTGCGCTCGGCGGGAAACTGCTCGGTGCCGGGGGCGGGGGATTCCTGCTTTTCTACGCGCCTCCGGAAAAACACGCCGCGATCACCGCGGCTCTCTCCGATCTGCGCCGCATCGATTTCGCCCTGGAACCACGCGGCAGCCGCATCATTTTTGTCAACCAGTAGGGGCGCGGTTTAGCGCATGAAGCCGACTGTTTATATCGAGACAACGATTCCGTCATTCTACTACTCGGATCGCACCGAGACGGATATGGTTGTAGTGAAAGACTGGAGACGGGATTGGTGGTGGGAGGAAAGCCATAACTACGAGCTGGTCTCGAGTGTCGCGGTCATCGATGAGTTGAAGCAAGGAGACCACTCTGGCAAGGAGGACAAACTCAAGTTGTTAGAGGGTGTCCGCATGCTCGAGTTGGCGGTAGAAACCGATGAGATCGTCGAAACCTACCTGCGGCACAAGCTGATGCCGAAAGATCTTTCCGGTGACGCCAGACACTTGGCTGTCGCGTCGTTCCACAGGTGTGACTACCTGCTAACTTGGAACTGTCGTCACATTGCCAATGCCAACAAGATAGGCCACATACGCCGGATCAATGGCATGCTCGGCTTGCCAACGCCGGAACTTGTGACACCTTTGGAGTTGGTCTCGGAAAACAAATGAAAACCGTAGAGCTGGAAGTGGAAAAAATTCGGGCGGTTCGTCGCGATATCGCCCAGCAGTTCGATTTCGATACGGCCAAGCTTGGCGAGTATTACCGCAAGCAAGACGCGACGCTGCGGGCAGTTGTCCGAACAAAGGCGGAGGCCACCGCAACTACGGCGAGAGTCAAAGAGACGCCAGAGAGTTGAGCAATCCAAAGGCGCTGACCTAAGAGACTGGTTCTCACGGAGGCGCGGAGAGAGGAGTGGGGAAAGTAGCCAGTCGTCGGGAGTCAGTAGTCAGTTGGTCGGATCTGCTCCATGCTCCATGCTCCATGCTCCGCGCTTCACGCTGATCCCGTCGTTACTTTCGACCTTTTACGTTGCCTTCGGCTTTGCCTCACGCTGTTTGCCTTGGGGCCATCTACGGTTCGCTCTGCTTGACTCCCAGCTCCGAGCTCCACGCCCCCTGCTAATCGCACTGTGATCTGCCAATTCATTCCGGTTGCGGCGGGGCGGGTGATGGCGAGGTTGATCCGGGCGATGGGGGCGGGAACGATGGCGGTGCTGGATTTGGAAGATGGGTATTTGGATGTCCGGGATCCAGGGAAGACGAGTGAGCGGCGCGCAAGTGGGCGGCAGCAGTTGCTGGAACTATGTGCGAATGCCCTGGGGCGAGCGAACGGGCGGCCGGTCGCGGTGCGGGTCAATGTCGCTGGGTCCGAGGATTTTGCGCGGGATTTGCCCGTGGTTCGCGCGGTTGCGGAAACGTTCGGATTGGCGACTGTGATGCTGCCGAAGGTGGAGTCTGCTGATCAATTGCGTCGCGCGCATGCGGGCCTGGCTGCGGAGGGATTCGAGTTTGGGGACCTTGTTCCGATGATTGAAACGCGAAAGGGGATGAATCGGATCGATGAGATTGTTGCTGCGGCGGTTCAGCTTGGTTCCCCGGCCGTTGTCTATGGGCATCATGACTATTGGCTGGATGCGGGTGCTTGGCCGTTTCCCGGGCCGCGCGACAAGTCCTACTGGGAGCCGGTGGAGCGCGTCGCCGGCCCGGTGCTGGCTGCTGGATTGCGGTATGTTCATCCGCCGGAAGCCGAGTTGCGCGATGAGGCGTTGCTGGTGGATATGGTCGAAAGATTACGCAGCCTCTGTGGTGAGAGGTTCGATTTGTTTTCCGCGGGCATGTCCCAGACACCGATTCTACGCAGGTTGATGGCAGACGCATCATCAGACAAAAGCCTTCCCGCGCTCTCCGAACACTGTGTGGTCGAGCCCGCTGAGAAGGTGCGGCTGGCAAAGGAAACCTGTGCTCTGTTCGAGCAAAACAATCGTCCGGAGCATGCGTTCTCGGCCGACGCGCGCAGCGGGCGGTTCATCTCGCCGCACGAATACCTTGCTGCGAAGTACTATCTCGCCCATGCGTGACTTCACATTAGGGATCCTCGGCGGCTGCAAAACCCACCAGGCTGGCATGCCCAAGTCGGAGCGGTATCACGAGCGGCTGAAGCGCAGGCTGGCTGAGGCGGGGCGTGCCAGTCTCAAGGTCCGCATCGCGCGGAACTTCGAGCAGGAGCACGTCCACCGCCTAGAGTCCTTACTTAAGGAGCACCCGCTTGATGCCGTGATGCTCGATATTCGCAGTGGTTTTGTCGGCAAAGCGTCTCTGGTGACTATTTCAGCAACGCCCTCCGAGTTTCGTTACTACCTGCATCCCTATCTCTTTCGCCCCTGGCGCTCCGGGTGGGCGGAGGTGCAGAATTCAGACTTTGCCGGCTGCATGATGATCGGTCGCCGCGCAAACCCGGTGGCAAGACAAAAGCAGGATGCCATGGTCTCGAGTGGTCCTGCTCGCAAATGTGAACCAACCGATTGGGCCGATGTTGTGCCCGGGGCGACCCGCATTGCCGGAGTGTCGATACGCGATCTGTTTTACTTGGGCGGTTCGCTTTGTGGTCTCGGTGCCTGGGCTATTCGGGATGAGCTCCGTATGTTGAAGGATGTCCGTATGCGGTGCGCGGAATTGGGGCTGCCGCTTTTCGTGACGGGGCCCAGTCGCCGTCCGGATAACTACTGGCTCGATCGTCTGTGCAAAAAATTGGATGCGCGTGTGCGAACAGCGTGTTCCGGGTGGGGTGTGCCATATAGCGATATGATGCAAGTGACCGACGACAAGGGGGAACGTTTGTATCGTCCCGATGGCTTTCATCTCACCATGAAGGGCCACAGCTACTGCGCCAGCCAACTTGCCCGAATACTCGAGCCGTGGCTCGACTCGGACGAATCTTCAACTTTGGCGTCGACTCGCAGCGAAGCATTGCTCCGCTCTCCAAGCTCCCTGCCGCTAAAGCGTTGGTGAAAAGTGGAAGGTAAAAAGTAGAAGGTAACAGCGTGGACTTTGCGGAAAATTTTGAGGACTTGAAGATTTGGCAGCGGGCGCGTGCCCTGGCCAATGAGATCTACGATTCCATGAACAAGTGTCGGGATTTCGACTTCCGTGGCCAAATTCAACGCGCTGCGACGTCTGTGATGAACAATACGGCTGAGGGCTTCGAGCGTCGCACCAAGAAGGACTTTGCTCATTTCTTGGATCTTTCTAAAGGTTCGGCGGGCGAGGTCCGTTCTATGCTTTATCTTGCCGAAGATCGCGGCTACTTGCCGACTGCTTCGGCTGGGCGGTTGCGGGAAGACTACAAGTCGCTCTCGAAGTCGATAGCAGCATTCGCAGCAGTCTGCGGCGCTCGGATTGATCCTAGCAGTTACTTTTTACCTTTCACTTTTAACTAGCCGTTACCCATGCGGACTTTAGCCGTTACCCAATCGATCGATCCCGTCAAAGGCGGGGGGCTAGGCATGGCGGTGT
>JAFMJK010000158.1 GCA_017853515.1 Chthoniobacterales bacterium
TCTTGCGCAGGGCTTCCTGGCGGTAGGCAAAAATTCTCTCGATGTCGCGGCGGACAAAGAGCGGATGGGCGATGAAATCGAACGGCACCGCATAGTGCACGATGTCGCGCGCCAGCGTGCCGCCGTTTTGCGGCTCGAAGGTGTGGCGATGGATCCATTGGCGGTAAGGTCCGCGCAACTGCTCGTCGACGAAGTGGTGCGGCGGATTCCATTCGCGGATGAGCGTTCGCCAGCGCAGGGGCAATCCGTGCACGCGCAGTTTGTAGTCGATGAGCGCACCCTCGCGCATTTCGACGGGTTGCGGCGTGACGATGCGGAAGTGAAGCCATTTCGGCGTGATGGCGTCGAGATTCGCCGCATCGGCAAAGAACGGGAACAATTCCTCCGGCGGCAAGGGCAGCCAGATCTCGCACTGGAATTCTCGGATGCGCATGGGCCTAGGAGGGAAGTTGATGGTCTATGGTTGAGAGTTGAGGGAGCAAGGCGATCAAAGGCTGAGTTTGAAACCGGAAACAATCCGCGCGGTCAGCCTTTAGCGCCGAGACAGTCGAGCAGTTTGACGTGGATATTGTCGAAGCCGCCGTTGCTGAAGACGACGACCGCATCCCCGGCGGTCGCCATTTCGGACACGCGGGCGACGATGGCCGCCGTGTCGGGCTCGTAGAACGCTTTTTTCCCCGCAGCGCGCAGGTCGGAGACGACTTTTTCCGGATTGAGCCGTTCGCTCTCGGGCAACTGGTCCATGCGCGCGACCTTGGCCAGCACCACGCCGTCGGCTTTTTCGAAAGCACGCGGCAGCACGTCTTGGAAAACGGCGCGGCGCGTGGTGTTGGAGCGCGGTTCGAAGACGGCCAGCAGTTTGCCCTGCGGGAATTTGACGCGCAGTCCCTCGAGCGTCTGCGCGATCGCCGTGGGATGGTGTCCGAAGTCGTCGATCACGGTGACCCCCCCGGCCTCGCCGCGCACTTCCTGGCGGCGGCGGATGCCGGTGAAAGTTTTCAGCGCGTGGCGGATGTCGGCAAAAGGAACATTGTAGAAATGCGCGGCCGACACGGCCATGGCCGCATTGCGCACGTTGAACTCGCCGATCATGGGGATTTCGAATTTTTCCCCGAAGAGCGTGAAAGCCGACGATTCGCGGCCGTATTGGACGTCGTTGATGTGGTTGCCGGCGTTGGGAGAAAATCCGACTTCGAGCAACGGCGCGGGACATTTCTCGGCCAAGGCGCGGCAGTTGGGGTCGTCGGCGTTGAGCAGAACCATTCCCTCGGAGGGAACGATCTGCACGAGGCGTCGGAAGCTGATCATGACATCCTCGAGGTCGCGGAAAATATCCGCATGGTCGAACTCGATGTTGTTCACGATGAGCAACTCGGGCAGGTAGTGGATGAATTTGCTCCGCTTGTCGAAAAAGGCCGTGTCGTATTCGTCGCCTTCGAGGATGAAGTATTTCGAATCCCCGAGACGGCAGCCCTGGCCCAGATTGTTGGGGATACCGCCGATGAGCCATGACGGCGCGAGGCCGGCCGATTCGAAAATCCAAGCGAGCAGCGATGTCGTCGTGGTTTTGCCGTGCGTCCCGGCGACGACAAGATTGTGGCGTCCGCGCAGGAAGAAAATCTTCAGCGCCTCGGGCAACGAGTAGTAGAGCAGCTTGCGGTTGAGGATCGCCTCCACTTCGGGATTGCCGCGCGTCATGGCATTGCCGACGACCACGAAATCCGCGTCGGAGGGGAGATTCTCCGGATGGAAACCTTTGGCGATCGAGATCCCTTTGCCTTCGAGGAAAGTCGACATGGGCGGGTAGACATTGTCGTCCGAGCCGGTGACCCGGACGCCGCGGTCGCGCAACGCCGCGGCGAGCGAACCCATGGCGGTGCCGCAGATGCCGGTGAAATGGACTTTGCGCAATGTTTGTGCGGCGCTCATCAGTAGACGTCCTTGCGGTAGCGTTTGCTCTTTTTCATTTCCTCGACGTAAGCGGCGGCCTCCTGCTCCGACTTGCCGCCGGCTTGCCCGACAATGCGATGCAGCGCCTGATCGACGTCCTTGGCCATGCGCGAGGCATCGCCGCAGACGTAGAACGATGCTCCTTCCTCGAGCCATTTCCACAACTCGCCCGCATTTTCCAGCATGCGGTTCTGCACGTAGACTTTGTCCGTCTGGTCGCGGGAGAAGGCGGTGTCGAGGCGATGGAGAACTCCTTTGTTGCACCAACCCGTGAGCTCGTCTTCGTAAAGGAAATCGGTCGCACGTTGGCGGTCGCCGAAGAAAAGCCATGTCTTGCCCTTCGCGCCGGTCGCTTCGCGCTCCTGCAGAAACGCGCGGAACGGCGCAATGCCGGTGCCGGGTCCGACCATGATGAGCGGAGAGGAATCATTTTCCGGCGGACGGAAATGTTTGGCCGAGTGGATGAACACGGGGAACGTCTGGTCATCGACGCGGTCGGCGAGATAAGTCGAAGCCACACCCTGCCGTTTGCGCCCGTGCAATTCGTAGCGCACCACGGCAACGGTGAGATGCACGGCTTCGGGGTGAACTTTGGGCGAGGAAGCGATGGAATAAAGCCGCGGCTGCAGCTTGCGCAAAACTTTGACCAGCTCTTCCGCGTTGAATTTCGCCCCGGGGAACATCTCCAGAATGTCGACCACCTCGCGCCCGTCGACCCAGTCGTCCATCACGGACTTGGCTTCGGGATCGATGAGTTCGGACAGACGGAAAGCCGTGGACGGATCCTTCTCCAGAATTGCGGCGAGCATCTGGCGTGACGGCTCGCGCAGGGTGACGTGATGGGAGAGAACTTCGCGCAGCGTCGTGCCCGCGCTCTCGACATGTTCGTCGCCGGAGAGGCCGGCGGCGGCGAGCACGGCGGCGACCTGCGAAGGATCATTGGTCGGGAAGACGCCGAGCGAATCTCCCGCTTCGTAGGCGAGTCCCGAACCCGCGAGCGAGACCTCGAAATGCATCGTCTCCTTGCCCGAGCCCCCGCGGGTCAGCGGATTGATTTTGGTCAGGCGCGCGGGAAAAGGATTCTTCCTCGAGTAGGCTGAAACGGCGGTCGACATGAAAAAATAATATGAAGCCGCGGAGCTTCCAATGCACGCCTCAAACCGCCTGACCGAGAAGGCGGGCCACGGCCGTTTCTTCGGTGAGGACACCGAGGAAAGCGCCGCTGTCAACGTCCCGCACCTCGGCCACGGGAGTCTGCGCCCGGCGCAGCTTGGCCAGGGCTTTCCACGCCGGGAGGTCCGGGGGCAGCGTCAAAAGCGGACGGGCGAAAGATTGCGCCCGCGCGTTGAGCGCACCCGACAACGCGGCCGCACCGCACGACATGACGCCGAGCGGAAGACCGTCGGCCCCGAGCACAAGCGTGTGGCGCGCATCGGCCGTTTTGCGATCGGTCAGCAATTCGCCAAGTGTCTGGTCGGCTTCGGCACGTGAGAAACGCTCCACCGGAAGCGCCAAGCCGCCGGCCGTGAGGCGGCGGAAATCGAGAACGCTGCGAAGCATGGCCAGTTCGAGCGGGGAAATGCCCGGCGCTTGCGCGGCGATGGACACCAGTTCCTCCCCGGCCGGCAGGCGCGCGAGCGGTTCGGTCTTGATGCGGCTAAGCACGGCCGCAACCGGCCGCGCGAGGAGCGACCAGAACGAGCCGGCCAAGGTGACAAGATACCACGAGCGACTGAGCACTTTGAACGGCAGGCGGCGGAAAACTTGGCGGGCGAGAAGCTGCACGACCAGCGCGTAGACCACGGCAAAGGCGACCGGCGCGATCCATGCCGGCACATCGCCGTTCTGCAACTCCAGAGCAAGAAGCACGAACGCGGCCGCGGCCGCGACGCGACTGGTCCACATCATGACCAGATCGGCCCGGGGTGCGACGGCATCCCAAGCAAGCATTTGCTGCGCGCGCTTGTTTCCCGCGTCGGCCCGGTGGCGCAGCCGCACGCGATCGAGCGCGACCCAAGCGGCCTCCAGCCCGCTGAAGAGGAACGAGACGACAAACAAAGCGACGAGAATCGGCGCGATCATTGCGGCGCCCCCCCTTTGACCACTTTCTGAAAGGCGACTTCGCGCACGCGGCGCTGCGTCATGGCGCGCACGGTGACTTTCCACGGGCCGAGCCGCACGGACGCTCCGGGACGCGGCAGTTTGCCCAAGGTATTGATGACGTAGCCGCCGATGGTTTCGATCCCCTCGCGCCGCGCGTCGAATCCGAGATACTCGCTCAAGTCGGAAAGATGCGCCGTGCCATTGGCCAGGATGCGACCGTCGCCGAGTTGCTCGATGTAAAGGTCGGCCTCGACGCGCGGAGCGGCGTCGCCGAGCAACTCCTCGAGGAAATCGTCGAGCGTGACAACACCCTCCACGCCTCCGAACTCGTCGAGCACGAGAGCAAGCGGCTGCCGGTGCTTGAGGAAACTGGTGAGCAGCTGGCTCGCCTCCATCGTCTCGGGGACAAAGGACGGCGGAAGCAACGCCTCGGTGAAGTGCATGCCTTCGGGAAGACGGCTCAGCGTGCGCGTGTCGAGCAGCCCCACGACTTCGTCCGGCGTCTCGCCGATGACCGGCGCGCGGACGAAATGCTTTTTGCGGAGCAGCGCACGCACATCGTCGTTGGACATCTCGTCCTCGATGAAGACAACGTCGACACGCGGCGTCATGTATTGACGCACGGTCTGACGACTGAGTTGCAACACCTCGGCCAGAACTTCGGCCTCCGGCAGGCTGAAATCGCCGTCTTCCTCGCGCATCCAGACAAGCGTTTCCGATTCTTCCGCGGAAAGCGGCGGCCTCACCTCGGTGGACCAAGGGAAAAGTTTTCCCGAAACGGCGGCGACGACCGGTTGCACACGGTCGAAGACCGGACCGAAGAAGCGCAGCATGAAACTTCCCACGCGAAGCAGCGGCAATTCCCAGACGCGCGGACGGCGCGCGGTGACCAAGGGCGGAATGACCTCGAGCAAAGCCGCCGCGCCGACGAGGGTCGCGGCCCACGCCCACACAGGAACTTCGGTCTCCTCGGCCAACCCGCACGCGGCCGTCCAGAGCATCCACCATGCCGCCGCGCGAATGACACCCGCCGCGACCATGAGAAGCGTGAACAGACAGTCGCGCGGGTGGGCAAAGTCCGCGACCACGGTCTGCAGGCGCGGCGAACGCGGCCATTGGTCCATGCGGGCGCGCGGCACCCGCCAGAGGACGGCTTCGAGCGCGGAGAAGAATGACGCCAGACCGGCAGTCAGCAGACCCGCCGCGAGCCAGATCAGCCAAGACACTTCCATGAAAAG
>JAFMJK010000159.1 GCA_017853515.1 Chthoniobacterales bacterium
CCGCTCGTCCCTACCTCAGGCAACAAAGTCTGAAATCTTTTGGGACTTGGTATTACTCGACGGTGACGCTCTTCGCCAAGTTGCGCGGCTTGTCCACGTCGCAACCTCGCTGGACCGCGATGTGATAGGCCAGGAGTTGCAGCGGGATGATGGTCAGCACCGGCATGAGATAGTCCGGGGCGGGCGGCACCCAGAGGACATCATCGGTGATTCTTTCCAGCGCGCCGTGGCCTTCCGTGCCCACGCCGATGACCGGGCCTTTGCGGGCGCGCACTTCCTGGATATTGCTCGCGTTCTTTTCGAAGAGCGCGTCGTCGGGCGCAATGAAGACCGAGGGCGTGTCGGGATTGACCAGCGCAATGACGCCGTGCTTCAGCTCGGCACTCGGGTAACCCGAACAGAACATGTAGCTGATCTCCTTCAACTTGAGCGCGGCCTCCATGGCCACGGGATATTGGAACTGGCGCCCCATGAAGAGCATGCCGTGGGAGTTGGCGTATTTCTCGGCCACCTCGGGCAAGTGCGGGTTCATCTCCAAGACGCGCGCCACTTTGTCGGGCAGTTGCTCGAGTTCCTCGATGATGCGCAGGCCGTCGAAGCTGGAAAGATTGCGGATGCGCCCCATCAAAAGGGAAAGAAGGGTGAGGATGGTGACTTGCGAGGTGAATGATTTCGTCGCGGCCACGCCGATCTCCGGCCCGGCGTGCATGTAGACGCCTCCGTCGCTTTCACGCGCGATGGTGCTGGCCACGTTGTTGCAGATGCCGAGGGTGCGGTGGCCTTTGCGCTGGCTCTCGCGCAGGGCGGCGAGCGTATCGGCGGTTTCGCCGCTCTGGCTGATGACAAAAGTAAGCGTGTATTTGTCGAGCGGCATGTTCCGGTAGCGGAACTCGCTGGCCACCTCCACTTCGGTCGGCAGGCTGGCCAGGGTTTCCATGGCGTATTCGCCGACCATGGCCGCGTGGTAGGCCGTGCCGCAGCCGATGAGGATGATGCGCTCGACTTCGCGCAATTCGGACGGCGTCATGTTGAGGCCGCCCAGTTTGGCCGTGGCTTCCTCGGCAGAGAGGCGTCCGCGCATCGCATCACGCACGGTCGAAGCCTGCTCGAAGATCTCCTTGAGCATGAAGTGCGGGTAATCGCCCTTGGATGCTTCTTCCGCGTCGAAATCGACCGTGCTGATCTCGTAGTCGCGTCCATCGCCGGCCAGCGACTGGATCTGGAAATTGTCGGGACGCAGAAGGACGATCTCGAAATCTTTCAGATAAACGACATCGCGCGTGTGGTTGACCAAAGCAAGCGGATCGCTGGCCAGAAAGTTCTCGCCTTTGCCCACGCCGAGGACGAGCGGGCTGCCGCGGCGCGCGCCGACGAGCAGGTCGGGCACGTCGCGGTGCATGACGGCTATACCGTAGGTGCCGTGGACTTCGCGCAAGGCCATGCGCACCGCCTCGACCAAGTGATCAGCCGAGGGCTCGCCGAGCTGGATGGCGTATTTGCCGATGAGGTGAGCCAAAACCTCGGTGTCGGTCTGCGATTGGAAAACATGGCCTTCACGCTCGAGTTCCTCGCGCAGCTTCTCGTAGTTCTCGATGACGCCGTTGTGGACGAGGACAATGCGGCCGCTCTGGTCGGTGTGCGGGTGGGCGTTTTCGCGGGTCACCGCTCCGTGCGTGGCCCAGCGGGTGTGGCAGATCCCGCGGTTGCCATGAACCGGCTCGTCGATGATCAGCTGGGCGAGATTCTGGATGCGGCCGACCGCCTTGCGGATCTCGAGGGAGCCGTTGTTGCCCAAAGCCACCCCGGCCGAATCATAGCCGCGGTATTCCAGACGGCGCAGGCCGTCCAGGAGGATGGGCGCCGCTTCCGCCGGGCCGACATAGCCGACAATTCCACACATAGCAGGTCCAAGCATGCGGGAAGTGCCGACCAGTTGCAACCACCGGAAGCACCACCGGAAATCCGGACGTGACATCGGAGTCTCTTTGCGCGACCCCTCTGGTGTGATCTCCGACCCCCTCAAGGCAGAAGCCTCGCTCGCCAGGACACTGGGTATCATCATGGGCGGCGGGGCAGGCAAGCGGCTTTACCCCCTGACCAAAGACCGCTCCAAGCCGGCCGTGCCGCTCGGAGGCAAATACCGCCTCGTCGACATCCCGATCAGCAACTGTCTCAATGCCGGCATCCGCGGCATCTACGTGCTGACGCAGTTCAACAGCGCGTCGCTCCATCAGCACATCAGCCGCACCTACAAATTCGACATCTTCAGCGCCGGCAGCTTTGTCGAAATCCTCGCCGCGCAGCAGACGCCGACCGGCGCCGGTTGGTATCAGGGAACGGCGGACGCCGTGCGGCAAAACCTGCGCTATTTCCTCGAACGCCCGTGGGATTATTTCCTCATCCTCAGCGGCGACCAGCTTTACCAGATGGACTTCCGCGAACTCATGGCGGCCCATCTTGCCTCCGAAGCGGAGTTGACCATTGCGACCATCCCGGTCGCGAGGCGCGAGGCGGAGGGATTCGGCATCATGCAAACGGACGCGCAACGGCGCATCACGCGCTTTGTCGAAAAACCGACGGACGACGCGGTGCTCGGCGGCCTGCGTATTCCCGAACCTCTGCTCGGAGAACTCGGCCTCCCGCAAAACGGCGAGTTTTACCAGGCTTCGATGGGTATTTATCTTTTCAACCGCTCCGCGCTGGAAAGGTGCCTAGACAACAACTTCGAGGACTTCGGCAAAAACGTCATTCCCGCGGCGATCGAATCGACGCAGGTCGGCGCGCATGTTTTCCAAGGCTACTGGGAGGACATCGGGACCATCCGCTCGTTCTTCGAGGCCAACCTCGCCCTCGCCGACATCGAACCTCCCTTCAGCTTTTACCGGCCCAAGGCCACGGTTTACTCCCGCCCGCGCTTTCTTCCCGCGAGCAAAATCAACGGCGCCACTGTGAAACGCGCCGTGGTTTCGGATGGCTGCATCATCACCAACGCGTCGCTCGATCGTTGCCTCGTCGGCATACGCAGCATCATCGAATCCGGCGCCGTGATGCAAAACGTGGTCATGATGGGCGCCGACTACTACGAGTCGGAGACCGCTTGTCCGCCCGGAGCACCGCCCGTGGGCATCGGACGCAACACCACGATCAAGGACGCCATCGTCGACAAGAACGCGCGCATCGGCGAACGCGTCGTCATCAGCCCGGAGGGCAAACCGCAGGAGATGGACGGCGACAACTTTTTCGTCCGCGACGGTGTGGTCATCATCCCGAAAAACGCGGTGATTCCCGACGGCACTTGGATTTAGTTTTTTCCCTCCCTCAACTTGCAAAATGTCCGCCGGCATACCCCCCGCCGGCGGAACGCCCCTCCGCGGGATCGGCAAATAGTCGGACTCAATCGCCGATCTTCACCGGCGTTCCCACTTTGACCCGCTGGAAAAAAAGAGGGGCGATGTTGGCGGGAAGGCGCACCGTCATATCGGACGCCGCATGGCCGGGCAAAGGTCCGGCGTGCAGAGCAAGGCCCTCTGCGTTCAGACGGATGTAATATTGCACCGGCACGGCGCGGAAGGTTGTGCCCGCCGGCGCGACATCCGTGCGGGCGCTGACCGGGAAACGAACGACGCGTCCCTGCGCATCCACGTATTCGCCGAACAGCGACGAGGAGAAGGATGATTGCTTTTCCAGCACCGCGAATTGTCCTTTCGGCGTCATGGCGCGCGGCTTGCCGGTGGAGACGGGAGTGTCGATGGCCACCTCGTTGCCGACCGAGAGGGAAGCGCGTTGCCGCCCGAGCGAAATGTGGATGCTCGTCTGCCCGGGATCGGCCCCCTCCAGAAGGCGCGGCACGACGTTGGGAGGTTCCTGCGTCGCGAAAAGCTCTCCGAGCGGACGCGGTCCCGCCGGCGCCGGGGTGTCCTCGCCACGCGCGGCGGCGAGGGCGAAGATCGTGGCCAAAAACGTTGCGGCTAAAGGGGACACGAGGGGCAACGTAGGGTTCCACTGGCCATTTTCAATCCCATTTGCTCTGTTCGCATGGTGCGAACCCTCTTTTGGCCCGCGGCCGCGGCAGTGCTGCTCCTTTCCGCGTCCTGCATCCTCGCCGCACCCAAGGAAATGCGCAGGCCTCCGATGGGCGAAGCGCTCTCGGTCGAAGTGACGCGAGGCGGGCGCGCAATCATCACCCTCAAAGCCTACGAGGGCCGGAACAATCCCCTCGTCTACGAGATCGTGCGCGAGCGCCCACCCGGGCACGGCGAGCTGGTTGAGTTTCGCCAGGCCGATCCCAACCGCCAGGGATTTGCCTCGGTCATCTATCAGCACAGCGACGATGAGACATCGTATGAAGACGAGTTTGCTTTCCGCGCGCGCGCGATAGGCGGCGGTGTGAGCAGCCCCATCAAGGTGCGCATCCGCATCATCGACCAACCACCGCGACTCGCCGCTCCCTCGCGAATCGAATTTTCCGCAGTGGCGGGCGAAAGCGACTTCCGCCTCATCGGGCTGACCAATGCGGGCGGGGCCGTTCTCGAGGGGCGCCTCGCGCCGGAGGAGCCGTTTTACGTCGAGGGCGACGGACGTTTCCGGTTGGGCCGCGGCGAGTCGGTCGACTTGTCGGTCCGCTTTTCGCCGAAGTCAGTCGATGCCGTGCGCCCGCAAAAACTCACTCCCTCTCCCGCGGACCCGGGCGGGGTCATCGTGCTCGGCGCGGAGGCCAGAGCGCCTTTCGCCGCGGAGGCGGGCGACATCGAGCTTCAGCCCGATGGAAGCCGGGCGGGTCGCATCGTCGTGACAAACTTTTGCTCCTACCCGTTGAACCTGTCGCTGCAACTGCAGCCCGAAGGCGCGGCGGAACTTGTGCCCGAGCGCAAGATCGCCGCGGGGGGAACGGCCGAGATTCCCGTGCGCATCGGGCTGGACAAAATGGGCGGCTCGCTCGAATTCCGCGCGCGCCTTTCGGACGATTTCTATGCGGTCGAATTGCCCATGCAGGCCCCGGCCGTTCCGCCCAAACTCGAACTGCTCACGCCGGAGCTGGATTTCCGCCGAGACGACGAAGCCAGCCTCGAAGTGCAAAACATGGGCGGCGTTGAGGGAAGATTCACGCTCGAGTTGCCGCCGCAGCTTCAATCCCTCGACGGGGCAACAAGTTTCGCCGTGGCTGCCGGGGAGTCGAAAAGCGCACGCCTCCTCCGCAAGACCAGCAGCGAACCGGACGCCAACACTTTGGTGGTCGATTTGGGCCGCGGAGGCCGGATACCTGTGCCGCTCTTGTTTGCCGAGCCAAC
>JAFMJK010000010.1 GCA_017853515.1 Chthoniobacterales bacterium
TAAGTTTTGTCGTAGCCGGTGCTGTCCGCATCAGCTGTGCGGGCGGGTTGGTCCCGTCCGACGGCCACAGGTCAGTTGCGCTTCCATGACGCAAGGTCATGGGCGGCGCTTCGTCCCGGCAGGATTTGCCGCGAACCCATGCATTTGTCGGCGGGGACGTCGAAGCTGCAGTTAACTGTAGCGCGTCGTCCTCGGCGCCGAAACGACGAGCGACCACATCATTTCTTAAACCGCCCTGATACGCCTCAATGCGCCGTCGCTTTTTCGGCTCCGAGGCCGGTTTGCGAGCGCACGCTCAGCTCGGCGAATTTGGCTTCGGCGGATTTGTCCCGCGGTGAGAGCAGGGTGCCGAGCCAAGCGGCGAGGAAACCGAGGGGGATGCTGACGATGCCGGGGTTTTTCAGGGGGAAGAGGGGATCGGCGGTGATGAGGGCCTTGCCGTTCGGGTCCATCACGCTGGGACTAACCAAGATCAAGGCGATGGAACTGAAGAGTCCCACGGCCAACCCGGCCACGGCGCCTGTGGTGTTGAAGCGTTTCCAGAAAACGGAAAAAACAATGGCGGGCAAGTTAGCCGACGCGGCGACGGCGAAGGCCAGGCCGACGAGGAATGCCACGTTGAGGGAACGCAGTTTGATCGCCAGGAAGATGGAGACTGCCCCGACGACGAAGGCGGTGATGCGGGCGACGCGCACTTCCTCGCCCTGCGTCCTCTCTTTCCCGTGATGGATGACGTTGCTGTAAAAATCGTGCGCGAAACTCGTGCTGGCGCTCATGGTCAATCCCGCAACCACGGCAAGAATGGTGGCGAACGCGACGGCGCTGATGAAAGCGAAGAACCACTCGCCACCGAGCAGATGGGCGAGCACCGGAGCCACCATGTTGCCGTCGGGTTTGCCCGCGGCGTCGAGGGGCAGGTCGGACAGCTTCAGGATCGTGGCCGCGCCGAAGCCGAAAAACGTCGTGAGGATGTAGAAGACTCCGATGATGGCGGTGGCCCACACGACGGAGATCCTCGCGGTTTTCGCGTCCGGCACCGTGTAGAAGCGGACCAGGATGTGCGGCAATCCGGCCGTGCCGAGGACAAGACCCAAAGCGAGGGAGATGAAGTCGATTTTGCTCAGCGTAGTCGCGCCGTATTGCAGTCCGGGATTGAGCAAATTGACCGGGGCCTCCGTTCCGCCGTAGGTAGCCGCGGCCACGGAGTCAAAGAAGTTGGACACGCTGAAATCGTGGCGACCGAGCACCATGAAGCTGAGGACAAAGGCCCCGGCCATGAGCAGGCCTGCTTTGATGATCTGCACCCACGTGGTGGCGAGCATGCCGCCGAAGACGACGTAAACGAGCATCAGCACGCCGACGCCGATGACCGCGGGAACGAAGTCGATGCCGATGAGCACTTTGATGATTCCTCCCGCGCCGACCATCTGCGCGATCATGTAGAAGGTGGAAACTGTCAGGGTGGAAAGCGAGGCCATGGCCCGCACCGGCCGCGGCGAAAGACGGTAAGCGAGCAGATCGGCCATGGTGTATTTGCCGGCGTTGCGCAGTGGTTCGGCAACGATGAGCAGGACGGTGAGGTAGGCGACGAGGAATCCGACCGAATACATGAAGCCGTCGTAGCCCTTCAGGCAGATCGCGCCGCTGATCCCGAGGAAGCTGGCGGCGCTCATGTAGTCGCCCGCCACGGCCAGACCGTTCTGCCATCCGGTGATCGAGCGGCCCGCGGCGAAATAGGCCGCGCTGCCCGTGGCTTTGCGAGCGGAAAAGTAAGTGATGACCAGCGTGACCGCCACAAAGGCGAGGAACATCCAGAGCGCGGGAGTGACGATGAAAGCGAGCATGGCGGTCATCGGTTGTATTTGGCGAGCAGAGCCTCATTCATGAGGTCCCAGTTTTTTGCCGCGCGCACGTAGAGCCAACAGATGATCCATGTCATGAAGAATTGCGACAGGGCGAACAAGTAGGCCCAGTTCACTTTGCCGAGCACGGGTTCTTTCATGACCGAGGGCCAGAAGCCGACCATGACCGGCAGCGCCATGTAGTAGCACAGGAAGAAAACCGTTGCCGGGAGGATGAATTGGCGCTTGGCCGCGCGCAGGGCGACGAAATCGGGATCGGCTTCGATGCGGTTCCAGTCCACCGGATCGCTGTCTTCGTCCGCTGTTTTTTCGTGCTCCGGCTTCGGTCCGCTTCGTCCCAGCGGGGCGATATCGGTCTGGGCGCCGACGATGGGTGTGTAATCTCGGTCGTCGCGAGGGGATGACATCTGGCGGATCACAGCAGACCGCGCAAGGCGAGGAAAGCCGTAATTGTGCATGCCATGCGCACGGCTGCATGGAGTATCGGGCAAAAAGTGGCCGGGTTGTTGGGATTCGAAACCGCTGCCTGTCGCCGCGGCGACCGCTCTACCGTGCCGATCGGTCCTGATTACAGGAGGGAGAAGTGGTCGGGCTGGTGGGATTTGAACCCACGGCCTCTGCGTCCCGAACGCAGCGCTCTACCAAGCTGAGCCACAGCCCGTAACTTGTTTCTTATCGCACGGGACTCGCCTTGCGGCAAGGAAAGAGCTCAAGCGGCGGTCAAAGTTGCCTGTTGCGCGCTTCGGTGGCGGATGACGGCGAGGCCGACGTAGGCGGCCTCGGCGGCGAGGAAGGCGAGGACATAGCCTTCGCCGCCCACCCCGAAACCATAACTGTGCAGTCCGGCCCCGAGCACGTAGTTGACGCCATACCAAGCCATGATGATGCCTGCGAAATTGACCACGGCGGCCACGGCAATGCCGAAATCGCCCCACCAGCCGGCCATTTTTCCGTGGATGGCGACGACATACATGAGCAGCGCGATGAAGGCCCATGTTTCCTTCGGGTCCCATCCCCAGAACCGGCCCCAGCTGTAGTTGGCCCACACGCCGCCGAGGATGGTGCCGGCGGCGAGCAGGATGAGCCCGACGAACATCATGCGGTAGAGCCACTCGTGCAGCGGCCGGACGGCATCCGCCGTGGCGGGTTGCCGGATGTAGCGCCACAAAACGACATGGCCGAATCCGAGCGCGAGAGCGAAGGCGGCATAGCTCAGCGTGATGGTGAGCACGTGGACGGTGAGCCAGAAATTGTCGCGCAACACCGGGACCAGCGGGTCCAACCGGCTGGGCATGGCCACCGGCAGGCTGCGCACGAGCAGCAGGGCGAGGAAACTCACCGGCAACGCGGCGATGAGCATGAGGCGGTGTCGGTAAACCGCGAAAAATATCAATCCGAACACGACCGTGCCCATGGCGACCCAGATCACGGATTCATACATGTTGGTCACCGGCGCGCGGCCGGCGATGAGCACGCGTTGGAGCAGGCCCCAAAGCATGAAGGCAAGACCGGCCGCGGTGACCGCCACGCCCGCCCGCTGCGGCCAGCGTCGCCAGCCGTGCCGCGAACCGAAGGCAAGAAGGGCGACGGCGGAGGCGAAGAGCCACATGGCCTTGTCGAAAGGTTTGGTGCGGTTGTAGGACAATTCGCGGGCGGTGATGTCCTTGGAGGGGTAAGCGGCGGGGTTGAGTTCCCGCAGTCCGTCGACGAGCGAGCGCAGGGCGGCGGCAAATTCATCACCATCGCCTTTGCGGGCGGCCGTGTTGGCATCGCGCAGCGAGGTGAGGAGGGGGCCCGCGGTTTCCGGAGGATAGGCGACCGGCATTTGCTCGATGGAAAGCCAGGCGGCGCCGTTGGCGGCACCGGGCGGCGGCGGGAAGATGGCGAAGGCGGACATATCGCCGAGGCCCTTGAGCAACTGTAGCCGCGAAATTACGCTTTGGGCCTCCGCGTTGAGCCGCGGGACAGGTTGCCCTGTTTGGCGCAGCGCGGCGGCTTCTTGCGCAAGCTCGATCAGTGCCGGCGCACCCGCGAGTTCCTTGCCGGAAAAACGCTTGCGGGTCGTGTCGAGGCCCAATTTTTCAACCAGGGGGCGGTAAGAAACGAGGACGACGGGTTCCCGTGTGAAATCGCGCGTCGCGTAGAAATTGGCGAAAGCGAACTCCGTGCCATCCATCTTGGAGTCGTCGGAGAGCACCACCGGGTCGCGTCCGGAGATTTTGACCAAGGCCTCGTGGCCGAAGCTTCCCATCGGTTTGCGGCGCCCCGAATCCTGCACGACAATTTCCTCCCAGGGAGACAGATCGACGGAGGCTTTCTCGGCCTTGGCGGCGGGGGCGAGCAGCAGCAGGACAAGAAGGATTGTGTTTTTCATGACAGAGTTGGCACGGCGTCTTTTTTGTCCGCTGCGGCGGCCGCCGTTTTTTTCGGCGAACCGGTTGCGGGACGCCGCAGGGCAAACATGGTGACCAGACCGGCGCAGAGGATAAGCGATCCCACCCATTTGGCCAGCCAGCCCGGATCCCTCAGGATTTGCACGGAGCTTTGCGAGAGGTCGTTCGGGTTCCAGGATGCTTGGGAGATCTTGTAAGTCAGCCCGGTCAGCGATCGCCAGAAAGCCTGCGGATAGTTGGCTGGCTGGTTCATGGAACAGGAGCCCGTGGCGGCGGTCGTGCCGTCGGGCAGGACCATGGCCAGATCGCTGCGGAAAGATGCGGGTTCGTCGGTGCCCTCGTTGCGCTCGACGACGAAATCCTTGAGGACCAGCCCGAAGGGCAGGCGGTGGACTTCCCATCCATAAGACACTTCGAGCGGAAAAGCGCCCGTGGGAAAAACAACGCGCCATCCTGCCCCGACCCATTGCGTGATGGTTTGCTCGCCGCGTGTCATGCGGATTTGCAAGCCCTCGATAAGCGGTTGCCCGGCGGACGGCTTGCGGTCCGCGGCGAGTTCCTCGAAACGGAATCCCGGCTGTGCGGAGGCGATAGTTTGCACGGCTTCGATGGACCAATCGTTCCAACCGGTGGCCACCGGTGTTCCCACGGCGAGCGGCGCTTCGGCCGCGCGTCGTCCGCCGGTGATAATCTCCGCGCGCAAGGCCCCGTCTTCCTGCGCAAAAATGATGGCGCGGTTCGGAGCGCCGGCCAGCGGAGCGTTTGCGCCCGGGGCCACGAGGTCGACGGTGATGAGACCCAGATCGAGTCGCGCGTGGTCGCGGTCGCCGGCCAGCAACCATCGGTCGATGGTCTGTCCCATCGCTTTGGTTTGCAGGCGCACGCGCACCGCAGCCTTCCCCCCGGCGGCGGGCGTCGGTTCGAAGGTGCCGAGGACACGGTCGGAGCTCGCCACGGCTTCGATGTTCCAGCCCGACGGCGTGTTCCATATGGCGACCGGATCGCCGTTGCGCACGCGGAGTGGTCCCCGGCCGAGATGCATGGTCACGGCGCGGCGCGCGTCGGGATCGCGCACGGTGAGTTGGCGCTTTTGCAGGACCAGCGAATTGTCCGGGGGCGAACCCTTGAAAATGGTCATGGTGCCCTCGATGCCCCAGACCCAACCGATGACGGCGCCGATCATGACAACGATGATCCCGAGATGGGTCAGGAGGAAGCCCGTGTGGTGTCTCTTCCACGGATATCGCATGAAGGCGCTGCAGACGAGGTTCGCCGCGAGAAAGAGCAGCCAAAGATGGAACCAGGGCGCTTCGTAGAACCAAATGCGCGCGGTGTCGGCGTCGAATTTCGATTCGAAGATGGTGCCCGCGATGCTTACGACAATGAGCACCGAAAGCAGAATGACGGCGAGGCGCAGCGATGCGAGGAATTGAAAGACCGGGTTTCGCTTCCAGGCATGCCGCGGCGGGCGAGAGGGGCCAGCGCCGAATGGCATCATGAAGAGCTATACGCTAAATCGGCCGCTTCTGGAGTCAAGGAAGGGTGGAGTTGGTTGAAGGCTGAGACCTGAAACCTGAAAGTTGGGTGAAGTGGCTTGAGCGTTTGGCTGGGCCATCCGGTCCTGCCAAGGCCGGAGACTCAATCCGCGCGGCGGGTGATGCCGACGAGGCGGACAGGGTGGCCGTGCTTGTTACGCTCGATGAAGATGTTGACCCGAACGCGCCGCGGTTCCTTGCCGGCCGGTCGGCTGGTGAATTCGTAGCTGTAGTGGTTTTCCGTGACCGGCAGCGCCTCCATCTGCTCCATCAGCTCCGCAAAGAATCCGCCCGCAGTTGCCTTCCAAGCGGCAAACAGCTCGCCCGGTTCGGTGATCGAGGGGTCGATGCCGTTGATCTCGTAGTTGGCCGGGCTCCAGTTGACGTCGCCGACTCCGATGATGTGTTCGAATGTTCCGAACTTACCGCCCTCCAGTGCGGCGTTGAGACGATCTTGCGCAAGTCGCAGATCGTGTTCCTCCTCCAACTCCGTCGTGACATCGCGGTTCACCCCGATGACGCGGTTCGCTGTCCCCGACGCATCGCGCAGAATGACGTAAGTCGAGAGAATGTCGTGCTCTGTGCCGTCCGGCCAGCGCACGCGAAGCCGGTCTTGGCCGTTTGTGCCGCCCGCCGCGATCAGGCGATTCAACTCGTAAGTCAAACGCAACCGCTCTTCTTCCCCCAGCGCCGACTCCCAGACTGTCTTGGGATCCGAGGCGCCCGGATGACCGAAGAAGGCGAACGAGTTTTCGTCCCAGAAGAGCGTGTCCTCCACCGGATCCCAATCCCAGATGCCCCAACCCACGACCTCCTGTGCGATCCGCAGTCGCTCGTTGGCTTCCTGCAACTCGCGGCGCGTCTTTTGCAGAGCCGAAATATCGGTAAGAGCGGAGAGGATGCCGATCTGCTTTCCGTCCGCATCCTTGAGGGGTGAAGCGGTTATAAGGACATCGAGCGGGGTGCCGTCTTTTTTGACGTGTTGCAGTTGGAACCCCTCGCTTGGCGTCTTTCCTTCGAGGTGCTGCAAGAAGGCCTCACGGATGCTTTCCCGCTGTTCCGGCGGCCAACAGGGGTAAGGCGGCTTCCACGCGAGGATTTCCTCGGGGGTGTAGCCAAACATCCCGGCGAAAGCGTCATTCAGTGAGAAGGGTCGGCCATCCGTTCCTATCGCGATCAGTCCCACGGTGGTGCTTTTGTCCACCGCCTCGCGGTAAGAAAGTTGCCGGCGCAATTCCTCGCCTGCCGCCGCGAGTTCGCGGCGGGTCTGCTGGAGGAAGGAGATGTCGGTGACCGCGCCAAGCCATCCGAGGTGCTGGTCCTTGCTGTCGAGCAGGGGCGCGACTTTGACGAGAACGTCGAAACGTTCGCCGTTCTTGCGGCGGAATCGCAACTCGAAGCCCTCCGGCGGCGTCTTGCCTGCAATGGCGAGTTGGAACGCCTTGCTGATGGCCGGAATCTCCTCGTCCGGCCAATAAGGATACGGCGCGGTGAGTCCCACCAGTTCGTCCTGCGACCATCCGGTCATGCGGGCGAAAGCGGGATTGACCATGAGGTTGCGGCCGTTGTCGTCCGACACGACGATGCCGACGCCGACCGATTGTTCCACGGCCTCGCGGAAGCGCAGTTCGCGCTTCGTTGCGGCTTCGGCGTCGCGGAGCGAGGTGACGTCGCGCAGCGTGCAGGTGAGGTGGTTGAGGAGTTTGGTCTTGGGATCCGCGAGCACCTCGGCACGGCTCTGCAGCACGCGCAGCGAGCCGCCGGGCAGAGTGGCGCGGAATTCATGTTCGAAATTGCGCCCCTGCTCCCTGGCTTCGCGGAAAAGTCGCCGCACCGTCTCGCGATCATCGGGCACAACAACGGCGAGGAGTGCATCGATGGACGGCGGTTCGGAGACGCCCACGCCGAGAAGGCGCCGGGTTTCGTTGGTCCACTCCATACGGTCCCGGGCGAAGTCCCACGTAAGGCTGCCTGTTTCGGCCAGCGACTGCATCTGGGCAAAGGCCACCTTCAAGCCTTCGATCTCACTGGCAAGGTTCTTCTCCGGCGAGATATCCGTGCCGTAGGAAAGGATTTCCCTGACGGTTCCGTCATCCCCGAACACAGCCGTGTCGCGCCAGCGCACCCAGCGTGAGCTTCCATCGGCAAGGAGGACGCGGTGCTCCGAGAAACTGACGGGGTTGGACCGCGAAAGTTTCCTCACGCTGGCGAGGGCTTCGGTGCGATCGGGCGGGGGAATGAGATCGAGATAGTTCGTTCCGACCAAATTCTCGCTCCGCTTGCCGAAGAAACTGCAGTAGGCGCCGTTGACGTCGAGAATGGCGCCTTCCGGTGTGCTGAGGCACGCCATCTCGGTGTGCCCCGCGAGGAGGCGCCGCATAGGCTCCTCGCGACTGCGGGCGCGGCTCTGCGCTTTCTCCGCGGCCGCCCTGACTACGTCTATTGCATCCGCATTCGGCGCAGCCTGCGGCGAGCCCTGCGCCATTTCGCGCGCCACGTAGTCAAGGCGGTCGGTGACGCGCCGCTTGAAAAACAGCCAGGCGAGCGCGACCAGCAATGCGAAGGCAACGCACGAAGCCAGAGCGAAGGCAACGATGGTCTGCCGGACAAGAACGAAAGCGTCGGCCTGGCGCCGGAGGCTGATTGCCCCGAGTAGATTGCCATCGGTCGTGCGCACGGGCACCCACGCATCGACGAACGGCCCGCTTGCCACAAAGCGCGGCGATGCCCACACGGGCATGCTTTCCGGCGGAAGAAAACTCACCGTGTCGAGGCCGGTGGCCCAGAATTCCTCGGACAGTCTGCGCGGGTCCGTCTGCGGCAACCGCTCGGCGAAGACCACCGCGGCGAATCGCGCGTAGCGCTCGGCACGCGCCAGATCGCGCTGCAGGGCTGCCGGCTCGAAGCGATGCCTCGCAACGAGTCCGGACAAAACCAGCAGGACAAAAAACAAGGCGGTTACTGGGGCGAGAATTTGCCACACGAGGAGGGATCCGGGCCCGGGTGCGAACGGTTTTCGGGGGAACGGCATGGCGAGGCGAAATTGTCGGATGCACAGGCCCTTGGCAAGTGCGTGTCCTCCTGCAGTTGGCAGCGGAGTGTGGGTCTGTCATCTTGATTCGATGGATTCCGTCCTTATTACCGGGTGCAGCCGCGGCATCGGGCTGGCTTTGGCCAGGCAACTGGCCTCGCGCGGTTGGCGGGTCTTGGCCGGGGCGCGGCACCCTGCGGCAGCACATGCCCTGCAGGCCGCGGCGCGCGAGGCCGCACCGGGATCGATCGAGATCCTGTCGCTCGATGTGCGCAGCGACGAGAGCGTCAAAACCGCGGTAGAGGAGGCCGCGATGAAAGTCCGCGGGCTTGACGTTTTGGTCAACAACGCCGGCATTTTTCCCGAGGAGGGCAACGAACCGCTGGAGAGCTTGCCGCTTGAATGTTTCGAGGAGGCATTTGCCGTCAACGTGGTCGGAGTGGCGCGCGTGACGCGCATGTTTCTCCCTCTTCTCACGCGCGCGGCGCATCCGCGCGTGATCAACGTCAGTTCGCTCGCCGGCTCGGTCTCCGGGAAGGAGGATTCGCGCCACTACTGCTACAGCGCGTCGAAAGCCGCTCTGAACATGCTGACCCGCACCATGGCCGCCGAGTTGCGTCCGCGCGGCGTCACCGTGGTGGCGGTCACTCCGGGTTGGGTGAAGACGGAAATAGGCGGCCCCGACGCGCCGCTTACGGTGGAGGAGTCTGCGCGCAGCCTCGCTGCCACGATCGAACGCATCACGCACCATGATGCGGGTCAGTTCCTCGACCGCGACGGGCAGAAGGGCGTGGCCGCGTGGTAATTTGGTCTGGAGAGTTCGCGCGTCCGAACGCATCCTCTGCGGTCCGATGAACGATGTGAACAACCTGACCGCCGTGCGCTTGGAGAAGCGCGCCGAATTCCTGGCCCGCGGCGGACGCCCCTATGGCGTGGCTTTCCCGGTGAGCGGCGATGTGGGCGAAGTTCGGGCTGCTTTTGCCGAAGGCCGGAAAGTCACCGCAGCCGGACGCGTCACCGCGCGCCGCGACATGGGCAAAAGCCACTTCCTCGACATCAGCGACCATAGCGGACGCATCCAAGTTTACCTGCAGGACAAAGCTCTCGGCGAGGAGGGCGTCAAAACCTACGAGCTCCTCGACATCGGCGATTTCATCGGCGTAGAGGGCGAGTGCTTCACCACAAAGACCGGTGAACCGTCGATCAAAGTTGAAAAATTCGCGCTCTTGTCGAAGTCGTTGCATCCGCTGCCGGAAAAGTGGCACGGCCTGCAGGATGTGGAGGCGAGGCACCGTCAGCGTTACCTCGATCTCATTTCCAACGAGCATGCCCGCGACATCTTCCGCAAACGTTTTGCCATCATCCGCGAAATCCGCTCCTTTTTCGAGGAACGCGGTTTTCTCGAAGTGGAGACGCCCATGATGCAAGCGGTGGCCGGCGGCGCGGCGGCGACGCCTTTCGAGACGCACCACAATGCCCTGGGTTTGGACCTCTACCTGCGCATTGCTCCGGAACTCTATTTGAAGCGCCTCCTGGTCGGGGGATTCACCAAGGTTTTCGAACTCAACCGCAACTTCCGCAATGAAGGGGTCTCACGCCGGCACAATCCGGAATTCACCATGCTCGAGGCCTATTGGGCTTACGCGGACTTCGAGATGATGGCGCAACTGGTGGAGGATCTGGTCTGCCGCGTGGCCGAGCGCGTCTGCGGCGGGCTCAAAATCGAGCACAAAGACGCGGAGGGAGCGGTGACACGCGTGATCAACCTCTCGCGCCCGTGGCGCCGTGCGCGTTACCGCGACCTGGTCGAGGAAGCGGAGCCGGGCTGGTTTGCCCGCGACGTCTCCTCACGCCGCAACCGTGCGGTCGAACTCGGACTCGATATTTCGCACTGCGTGGAGGATTACGAGGTCACGCAGCATGTTTTCGAAAAGCTGGTCGAGGAAAAGACGATCGATCCTTGCTTTGTCACGCATTGCCCGAAGGAGCTCATTCCTTTGGCCAAGACGAATCCCGAAGATGGCGCGGTGCTCGACGTTTTCGAACTGGTCATGAACGGGCAGGAAATTGCGCCGGGCTATTCCGAGTTGAACGATCCCGTCATCCAGCGCGAGCGCCTCATGGAGCAGTCCGGCGGCGAGCAGCACAAAATCGACGAGGATTTTCTCCATGCGCTCGAATACGGCATGCCGCCGGCCGGAGGTATGGGCATGGGGATCGACCGTCTCGTCATGCTGCTGACCGGTGCGGAGTCCATCCGCGAGGTCATTCTGTTTCCGCATCTCAAGCCAAAGGCGGATTAGATAGGGTAGAAGCGGCGTCTTGCCGCTTTTACTTTTCAGAAAGTGACCGGGAGCGATTCCAGCGCGTGAAAGTGCCACGTGTCTTTGTAATGCGTCGGTCCGTCCAACCGCAGGCCGGGGAGTCGTTCGAAGAGGACGCGCAGGGCGGTCTGCATTTCGAGCCGGGCGAGGGGAGCTCCCACGCAAAAGTGGATTCCGGCGCCGAAGCTGACATGAGGGTTCGGCGCCCGCGAGGGAAGGAAATGATCGGAGTCGGGGAATTTGTTCGCATCGCGGTTGGCTGACCCGAGGAGCAGTCCGATTTGGTCGCCTTTGCGCAGTCGCAGGCCCTTGTATTCGAGGTCTTCGAGAGCATAGCGCTTGAACATGTGCAGCGGCGCGTCGAAGCGGAGCATTTCTTCGCTGCACCGGACCGGGTCGGCCAGGAAGTCCGCGGCCGTGCCGTGGCGCAAAAGAGCCTGCACGCCGTTGCCCAGCGAATGCACGGTGGCTTCGTGGCCCGCGTTGAGGAGGAGAATGGCCGTGGTGACCAGTTCGTGTGTGCTCAAAGTTGTGTCTTGGTCGTCACGCGCGGTCAGGAGTTGCGAGAGGAAGTCCTCGCCGGGTGCGGTGCGGCGCTCGGCGAGAAGTCCGCGCACGTAGTCGCTGAAAGCGATGGTCGCACTGACGGCCCTATCCTCCACCGCACGATCGCGGCGCACCTGATACATGGCGACCATGTCGTGGGACCACGAGAGAATTTGCGGTGCCATGTGGTCCGGGACACCGAGAAAACGCGCGATGACCATCACGGGGACGGGTTCGGCGAAGGACGCGATCAAGTCCGCGGAGCCTTTCGCGGCAAACCGGTCGATCAGCTCATGTGACAATCGCTCCACGTCCGACCGGAGGCGCTCGATCTGCCGCGGGAGGAAAGACGGATTGATGAAACCGCGCAAGCGGGTGTGGACGGGCGGCTCAAGTTCGAGCAAGGAGTGTTCCTCGAATTTGTAAAAGGGAGCAAGATGCTCCGGAGTCCCGGGCCAGCCGAGTTCTTCGCGGGTGGCGAGGTGAAGAATCTGCCGTCCAAAGCGGCGGTCACGGAGAAGGCCGTTGACGTCGTCGTAGCCGGCGAAGCACCAATGTCCGAGTTGCTGCCAATGGAAAACCGGATGCTTTGCGCGCCATTCCGAGTAAAAGGGGTAGGGATCTTGAACAAAGTGAGAATCCCGGGGATCGAGAGATACGGAGGGGCTCGGTTCGGACATCTGCTGGCGGGAGTGGGAGCGGCAGTTTCCCGTATCCCGGTTGCGGGCGCAATGCGGCGGGTTGCCGGGCCTGAGGAGAGAAGCCATCATGTGCCTTGATGAAGGTCCTCTTTTTCGCCCAACTCCGGGAAGTGACCGGCGTGGCCGCTGCGGAAATCGAAGCGAGCGGGGGCGATGCATCGTCGCTCTGGGCGATTTTGGTGGAACGCTGGCCGGCCTTGGCGGCGCATCGGGTGAACACACGGCTCGCGCGGAATGGCGCCTATGCCACAGAGTCGGAAATCTTCGCCGCGGCCGACGAGGTGGCCCTCATCCCTCCGGTTTCGGGCGGATGAAAACACGCGTTGAAATCACACGGGAACCGTTGGTGGCATCCGGGGTGACGTCCGCGGACGGCACGAGCGGTGCGGTGGTGGAATTTGCCGGCGTCGTGCGCGGCGAGGAGGAAGGCGCGCCGATCGCCGCGCTGGATTACGAGGCCTATGAGGTGATGGCCCGTTCCGAGATGGAGCGTATCTTGCGGGAGTTGTCCTCGCAGTATCCCTGCCGTGAGGTCGAAATAGCGCACCGCATCGGGCGCGTTCCAGCCGGCGAGGCTTCGATTCTCGTACGCATCGCAGCGAAGCACCGGGCCGAAGCCTTCGGCTTGTTGACGGAGTTCATGGATCGTCTGAAACGCGATGTGCCGATATGGAAGAAAGTTGCGCCATGAAAACGGTCGACGAGGTGTGGGAATTGCTGCGTTGGGAGATTTCGGCGCGCCAGGCGGTGGAGACCGATCTGGCGGATGCGCTTGGCGGTGTTTTGCGCGAAGACGTCCGCGCGCCGGAGGATCAACCGGCTTTCGACCGCTCGGCGGTGGACGGATTTGTTGTCGGCGCTGGTGATTCCTCGGAGGTTTTTTGCATCGTCGGGGAAATCCGCGCCGGGGATGGACGACGGCACGAACTCACAGCCGGCCACGCGCTGCGCATTTCCACGGGAGCCGCTGTGCCGGCGGCCGGTGAGGTCATCATGCTCGAGGATGCCGCCGAATCGGAGGGGATGGTGCGGTTTTCACGGCGCGGACGGGATCATGTGCGCCGTCGCGGGGAAGACGCCCGGGCGGGTGATGTGCTTGTGGCGGAAGGGACGCGGCTCGGACCGGGTGCCATTGCTTTGCTGGCCAGTGTTGGTTGTATCCGGCCGAAAGTGACCCGGGGAATCGATATCCTCCATGTGGCGACGGGCAACGAGATTGTTGCGGCGGACGCGAATCCGGGCCCCGGTCAAATCCGCGATAGCAACTCGCCGCTCGTCGCGGCATGGGCGCGGACCAAGAGAATGCGCCTCGAGCAAAAGCGGGTAGGCGAGGATGCCGAGGCCCTGCGCCATGCAATCGAGGGACGGCGGGATGTCTTGTTGGTTTCCGGCGGCGCAAGCGTCGGCGGGCATGATTGCACGGCGGAGGTTCTCGACGCGGCAGGGTTCGAAATTCTGGTGACCAAGGTCGCGGTGCGTCCGGGGAAACCGCTCATTGTCGGACGGCGCGGTGAGGAATGGGCCTTCGGGCTGCCGGGCAATCCGCTCTCCCACTTTGTTTGCCTGCACGTTTTTGTCGATGTGGCGCTGACGGCAATGCAAGGGGGATCCGGCGCGCCGGCGATGTTTCGGGGGCCTGTTTTGGCTGATGTGAACGGAAACCCGCGGGAGACATGGTGGCCTGCCTCGGAGGAAACCACGGGGCTTCGCCCGCTGCGGTGGGCGAGTTCGGGAGACATGACCGCGTTGGGCACAGCCAACGCTTTGGTTCGCGTCCCCGTCTCCGGGCTCGCGGCGGGGCGCGAAGCAGAGTTTATTCGTGTTACGTGAAAAAGTTGTCCCATGTGAATAAAAAGGGTGAAGCCCGCATGGTCGATGTCGGGCCCAAGCCCGTCGTGGCACGCGAGGCCGTGGCGGAGGCAATGCTGGTCTGTGCGGCGTCAACGATCCGCCTGCTCAAAAAAGATGCGCTGCCCAAGGGCGACGTTTTGGCCGTGGCGCGGGTCGCGGGGATCCAGGCGGCGAAGCAGACCGCGGCACTCATTCCTTTGTGTCATGTTTTGCCGCTCGATGCGGTCGGGGTGGAATTCACGGTCAAACCGCGCGGGGTGAAGGTGGTCTGCACCGTGCGGACGCAGGCGAGGACAGGGGTGGAAATGGAAGCGCTGACCGGGGCGACTGTGGCCGCGCTCGCGCTGTACGATATGTGCAAGGCGGCGGACAAGAATATGCGGGTCGAAGGCGTCCGGGTCGCCACAAAGAAGAAGTCTGCGTGCTAGGGTCAGATGTTCCTTGCCGCGGAGGACGGCTTGCCCGATAAGTAGATCGGCCCAAGGCGCACGCGCGCTTGCGCCGGAATTTTCATGGGTTTCAACGAGCTAGGTTTGTCCGATCCTGTCGTGCACGGGGTTCAGTCGATGGGATTTGTCGATCCCACGCCGATCCAATTGCGTGCCATCCCCGTCATTTTGTCGGGCAAAGATTTGATGGGTTCGGCCCAGACGGGCACCGGAAAGACGGCGGCCTTCGGGTTGCCAATCCTGAGCAAGCTTGGTTCGCATCAGGTGAAGCCGCGCTGTCTCGTCCTCGAGCCGACGCGCGAGCTGGCCATGCAGGTGGAGACAGCGTTCCGCGATTACGGACGC
Organism: Chthoniobacterales bacterium; assembly: GCA_017853515.1. GTDB lineage: Bacteria > Verrucomicrobiota > Verrucomicrobiia > Chthoniobacterales > JACTMZ01 > JACTMZ01. Next base: position 15,038 of record JAFMJK010000010.1, read on the forward strand.
TTCAGCGATCTGACCTGCACCCTGCTCTACGGCGGGGTGGGTTACGGGAAACAGCGGGAAGAATTGCAGCGCGGGACGGACATCATCGTGGCCACGCCGGGGCGCCTGCTCGATTTCATGGAGCAGAACGAGGTGCCGTTGGACGGCCTCCAGTTCCTCGTGCTCGACGAGGTCGACCGCATGCTCGACATGGGATTTCTGCCGCAGGTGCGGCGCATCATCCAAAAGCTGCCGAAGAAGCGGCAGACTTTGTTTTTCTCGGCGACCATGCCGGGGGAAATCGAGTCGCTGGCCAAGTTCGCGGTCAATGATCCGGAGAAAATCGAGATCGGCATGCGCATGTCGCCGGCCGAGACGGTGACGCATGCCTTCTATCCGGTGGCCATGGACCAGAAATACGATTTGCTGTCGGCGCTCATGGAGAAAACGAACTTCGATTGTGTGCTGGTCTTTTGCCGGACGAAAGACGGGGCGGACCGCATTGCCCGCCAGTTGAAGAAGGAAAACCATTCGGTCGTCGCGCTGCATTCGAACCGCACGCAACGGGAGCGCGAGGAAGCGCTCGAGGGTTTCAAGAACGGGCGCTATGAAGTTCTCGTGGCGACGGATATCGCAGCGCGCGGACTGGATATCGCGGGAGTGTCCCACGTCATCAACTACGACATCCCCGGACATCCCGAGGACTACGTGCACCGCATCGGCCGCACGGGGCGCGCGCAGGCGGTGGGCGATGCCTTCACTTTGGTCACGGCGGAAGATCTGGCCATGATCGAGTCGATCGAGCGCTTCATCGGGATGAAGATTCCGCGATTGAAGATGGAAGGGTTCGATTACAAATACACCACGCTTCTCGATCCGAGCGCAACGCATGTCAAGGCGCGCGCGGCCGGGGGTGGACGTCACCGCAGCGGATACTCTTTCGGGATCAAGCGCCGGCGGTAGACTTGGCCGGTGATTTCGCCAGCCTCAGCGCGTTGGCGATGACCGAGACGGAACTCAGGCTCATGGCGGCGCCGGCAATCATCGGACTGAGCAACCAGCCGGTGAAAGGATAAAGGACTCCGGCAGCCAGCGGGATGCCGAGAATGTTGTAGGCGAAGGCGAGGAAGAGGTTTTCCCGCACATTGCGCATTATGGCGCGGCCGAGGGTGAAGGTGCGGACGATGCCGTCGAGCGATCCGCGGACCAAGACGAAGTCGGCAGTTTCCTTGGCCACATCACTGCCCGGACCCATGGCGATTCCGGTGTCGGCCGCGGCGAGGGCGGGTGCATCGTTGACGCCATCGCCGGCCATGCACACGCGCCGGCCTTCGGACTGGAGTCGCATGATGAATGCGGCTTTGTCCGCCGGCAGCAGGCCCGCATGGTAATCTTCAACCCCGAGCTCGGCGGCAACGCGACCTGCCGCGCTCTCGCGGTCGCCGGTCAGCATGACCGGCCGCACGTGGAGACGGCGCAGCGCATCGAGCGCGGCGCGGGCGGATGGCTTGATCGTGTCGGCGACAAAGATCGTCCCCGCCCAGCGTCCATCGATCGAGACATCGAGTCGCGAGCTCCCTGGTTCGTCGATGATGTCTTCTTCGGCGGTCCCGGCGAAAGCGGGAGTGCCGACCCGCACGGAGCAGCTGCCGACGCGCCCGGCCACGCCGCCTCCCGGGGTGGAGGAGAAGTCAGCCGCCGCCGCGGACGCAATGTCCTGCGCCTCGGCGCGGCGGATGATGGCCGCGCCGAGCGGGTGTTCGCTGCGTTGTTCCAATCCCGCGGCCAGCTCCAGCAAACGTCTCTCGGTTGTTTCTTTTGAGGTAACGACGCGTACAACCTCCGGCCGTCCGGTGGTGAGTGTTCCGGTTTTGTCGAGGCAGAGCGTGTCGATTTTCTCCAGGCGCTCCAAGGCTGCGGGTTGGCGCACGAGGACTCCGGACCGCGCAGCGCGACCAACGCCGACGGTGATCGACATGGGCACGGCCAATCCGATGGCGCAGGGGCAGGCGATAATGAGGACCGAGACGGCGGCGGTCACTGCTTGGGCGGGCGTGCCGCCGAGAGCCAGCCATGCAACAAAGGAAATCGCGGCAACCGCGGCGACCACGGGGACAAAAACCGCGGCCACGCGGTCGGCCAAATCCTGCACGGGCGCGCGGGCCCGTTGTGCTTCGGCGACCAAGGCGACGATCTGGGCGAGCAGAGTCGCCGCCCCGATGCCCTCGGCCCGCAGGTCGATACTGCCGTGACCGTTGAGTGTCCCCGCCCGCACTTGACGGCCGGGGCCGACTTCCACCGGCAGGGATTCCCCGGTGAGCATGGATTCGTCGATGGTGCCGGAGCCGGAAACGACGATGCCGTCGACGGGAACGCGGCCTCCGGGTTTGACCCGCAACAAATCGCCGGGTGACACTTCGCCCAGGTGCACTTCGTGCGGCGTCCCATCGGGGCCGAGTTTCCACGCCGTTGCGGGCGCGAGATCCATCAGCGCCCGCAAGGCATGGCCCGTCCTGCGTCGCGCGCGCAACTCAAGCACCTGTCCGGCCAGAACGAGAGTGATGATGACGGCGGCCGCCTCGAAATAGAGATCGTTTGTCCCGAGGACGTCGGGCGCGAGCAAGGCGGCCATGCTGAAGGCCCATGCGGCGAGCGTGCCGAGGGCGATGAGGGTGAACATGTTCGGTGAGCGGTTGACCAGTGACGCCCAAGCCCGGCGCAAAAACGGCCATCCGCACCAAAAAAGCACCGGCGTGGCAAGGAAGGCCTGAACTGCGCGACCGCTATCCGAAGCCGCCCATAACCCGAGGGCGGAGTCGTGGAAAAAATGCGACATGCCGAGGATAAAGACAGGGATGGTGAGAACAGCACCGACCACGAGACGCCGCGTCATGTCGCGCAATTCCGCGTCGTTGCCATCGGCCGGGGCGTCTGCGGGTTCGAGCGCCATACCGCACAACGGGCAATCCCCCGGACCCCTTTGCCGGATCTGGGGATGCATCGGGCAGGTGTATTCCGCGTCCCCGGTGGTTGCGGCGCGGGCGGGACGCTCCTTGTGTTTGCAGCAGTGGTCCATGCGGCGACTGTCCTATGGGTTTCCTGCCGAGAGCAGGAACGTCATGGCCTGCTGCCACTGCTCTGGCGGCAACGTGCGGAGAAGATCGTTGTGGTCGGATTGCCCGGCGATGAAGAGTTTTTTCGGTCCCTGGTAGTTGTCGTAAAGTGTTTGGCCGAACTTGGCGGGAACGATGCTGTCGTTGGCGGCGAGGACGATGGCGACGGGTCCGCGGTAATTTTGCAACCATTCCCCGGAGGGGTATTGGTCGCGCATGATCCAACGCACGGGGAGAAGCGGATAATGATGCTGGGCGACATTGGCCAGGCTGTCGAAGGGGGTGAGAAGCAGGAGCCCCGCGACGCACTCGGGATGCGCGGCGGCCGTGGCGGAAGCGACGCCGGTGCCGATTGATTCTCCAAGCAGAATGAGGGGGAGGTCGACGGGGATCAGGCTCACAGCTTCGTCCGCCGCGCCGAGGAAATCGGTCTGCGAGGGTTGCCCGGGTCGCGAGCCGTAGCCGGGATATTCGAGGATGTAGACAGAGAGCGCGCGATCCGGTGCGGCGTCCCGCAGAATTTGCGCATAGTCCGCACGATGCGCGGCGTACCCGGCGTTGCCGTGCGTGATAAGAACGGCGGCGGGTGGTCGTGCGTCGTTCGGCGCGGCCGGACTAAAGTAACCGATGGTTTGGCCGGCGGGATTTGTCCAAGGCTGGAACCCGTTGACGCGGGCTTCGCGTTCGAGCGATTCCGCGTCGTTGCGTGAAGGATAGTAGATCATCGAGCGTTGGCTCAGCGCGAGGAAGACGAGCAGCCCGAGCCAAACGAGAATGGCGACAGCGAGAACGCGCGACAAGGCGGCGAGCGGCCTCACGATGGCGGGAAAAGCCGCGCGTGCTCGCGCAGGAGATAGCGGTCGGTCATGCCCGCGATGTAATCGCCCGCGGCACGCTGCAGTCCGCAATTGGGCACGCGCCGTGTCGCTTCGCGCCCGATCTCTCCGGGGTTGCGCATATAGGCATCGAATACCGAGGCCATCATTTCGCAGGCGCGGCGGTTCGCTCCCTCGACATCGGGGTGGAAATAAAGATTTGCGTAGAGAAACGACCTGAGTTGGTCGGTCTGGACGGCCATGCGCTCGCTGTAGCCGACGAGCAGGGAAGAATGCCTCCGTGCGTCATCCGCTGTTTTTACCCCGGAGGCCGCGATGCGCCCGGCGCTGGCGAGCAACACGTCCTCGATCAGCGTGTTGGAGATGATGCGAGCGAGCGAGAGCCGGACTTCCTTCGTGTCCGCGTCATCCAGGTTCAGTCCGTTCGCTGCGGCGGTTTCAGCGCAGAGGGGAACATGACGCAGTTGCGCGGGGCGGATCAGGCCCGCCTCGATTCCGTCCTGCACATCGTGCGAATAGTAGGCAATCTCGTCGGCAAGGTCGGCCAGTTGTCCCTCGAGACAGGCGCAGGCGTAACTGCCGAGGTCGGAAGCGGAGCGGGCCGTGGCATGTTTCTGGACGCCTTCGAGCACCTCGAACGTGAGGTTGAGTCCGTCGAAATCCTCGTAAGGGCTCTCGAGCAGCGTGACGACACGCAAACTTTGGTCGTTGTGATCAAAGCCGCCGTGCTCCTTGAGCAGGCGGTCGAGAGTTTCCTCGCCGGAATGACCGAAGGGCGAGTGTCCGAGGTCATGGGCCAGCGCGACCGCCTCGGCCAGGTCTTCGTTCAGCGCCAGCGAGCGGGCCAAGGTGCGGCTGATCGAGGCGACTTCCATGGTGTGGGTGAGCCGCGTGCGGTAGTGGTCGCCCGTCCCGTTGAGAAAAACCTGCGTTTTGTATTCCAGTCGGCGGAAAGCGGCGGAGTGGATGATGCGGGCCACGTCGCGCTGGTAATCGGTCCGCCAGCGGTGCTTTGCCTGCGCGTGTGCGCGCCCGCGCGTGGCCGAGGATTTTTGCGCGTAGGGCGCGAGAGTTTGCGCCTCGACCGCCTCGGCTTCTTCGCGGATGCGCAAAGTGTGGCCCGTCATGCCAGCCGCCTTCCGTCCACCGGATCGAAAAGCAGGACCTGCGAGGGGTCCGCGCGGAAAAGCATGCGGTGTCCGGTCTCGCGCGGGCTGATCAAATGCCGGCTCCGGCAGACGAGCGTGTTCACGCCCGTCTGCAGGTAACAAATCGATTCCGCGCCGGTCGGTTCGACGATGTCGAGGTGCGCGGGGAAGGTGGCCGCATCCGGTTTTTCGCCGGGCATGAGCGGTTGGAAACTTTCCGGCCGCAGGCCGAGGAGCACTTCGCGTCCTGCGGCGTGGAGAACCCTTTCGTCGCGCGGCAGTTCCACTTCCATGGTGCCGCCGCCCGATTCGCGGAAAACGGGAGCGCAGCTTTGGTTGGCGATTGAGCCGCGGATGAAATTCATCGAAGGGCTGCCGAGGAAGCCGGCCACGTAGGTGTTCACGGGGTTGCGGTAGAGTTCGAGCGGCGGTCCGGACTGCTCGGCCGCGCCGTCGCGCATCACCGTGATGGAACTTCCCATGGTCATGGCCTCGGCCTGGTCGTGGGTGACGTAGAGAATCGTCGTCTGCAAGCGCTGGTGCAGCTTGATCAGCTCGGCGCGCAATTGACCTCGCATTTTGGCGTCGAGATTGGAAAGCGGTTCATCGAAAAGAAAGACGCGGGGCTGGCGCACGATGGCCCGGCCCACCGCGACGCGTTGCTGCTGTCCGCCCGACAAATCTCGCGGACGGCGATCGAGCAGATTCTCGATGCCGAGGATGGCCGCGGCCTCGCGCACGCGGCGGGCGACTTCTTTTTCCGGGAAATGGCGGACCCGCAGCCCGAAGGCGAGGTTGTCGGCCACGTTGAGGTGCGGATAGAGCGCGTAATTCTGGAAAACCATGGTCACGTCGCGTTCGCCGGGCGGGATGTCGTTGACCACGCGATCGCCGATGAGGATTTCGCCGGAGGTGATGTTCTCGAGTCCCGCCACCATGCGGAGCGTGCTGGTTTTCCCGCATCCGGAAGCGCCGAGGAGGACGACGAAGGATTTGTCGGGCACCTCGAGATTGAGGTCGAGCACGGCGGGAATTTCCTCGCCCCGGCGACCTCGGTAGATCTTGGTGACGTTTTTGAACGTGACGCTGGCCATGGGCTGCCCCGGCGCGGGGCCGGATGACTTGCCAAAATGGCCGAGGGGCCGCGGCTAGGCCAGCCCAAAGCGGGGAGGAATTCAGCTCACCTTGACCGGCTTGAGCTTCCAGATGTCCTTGGCGTATTCGGCGATGGTGCGGTCGCTGGAGAACTTGCCGACGCGCGCCGTATTGAGCACGGCCATCTTGCCCCAGCGGGGCTTGTCCTTGAATGCCTTGGAAACTTTTTCCTGCGCCTTGCAATACGACTCGAAGTCGGCGAGGCAGAGGAACGGATCGTGGTAGAGCAGGTTGTCGCGCAGCGGGGCGAGCACGTCGCGATGCTCGTTGCCCGTGAAGAAGTCGCTGCCCAGCCAGTCGATGACCGCGGCGAGTTCCGCGCTGGCCTTGTAATACTCGGCCGGGTTGTAGCCC